>RFVF01000114.1 GCA_009922615.1 Pseudomonadota bacterium | reverse complement strand
TGCCCAGATCGGGAAAGGCGGGGGCGGGGCCCATGGCGATGCCGGTGCCATTTCGGGCCAGATTGCGGTAGGCGGTCCATTGCTGGGCGTAGCTGGTGGCGGCGTCCTGAGCGCGAACGAGGCAGTCAAACCACGCGGCGTCGGCAGTGGTGCTGGTGACTTCGCCGGTGGCCACGCCCACGGTGGCGGCGTGCTGCGGGAGGGTGGTGGCGAAGTGGTTGAGCCAGTCGCGCTTGCCGGGGTCATCTTTGGGGAGCCAGTAGGATTTCATGGTTTAGGGGGTGTTACTGCGTTTGGGTTTGAGTTTGCGAACGGAAGAGGGCGGTTTCGGGAACGTTAAAGGATGGTTTTTGGCCAAAACGGGCCCTCAAAATGATTTTGTGGGCTGGCAAAACGGTTTTGCAGTCTGAAAAAACGGTTTTGGGAGCTGGAAAAATCATTCTTCCGGCCGGAAAAGTGAGTGCGTGGGGCCACAAAGTCAGTGGGCAGGTCCAAAAAACGACTCGGGGAGCCGGAAAAGTCACTGATGGAGCCGGAATAAAGGTTTTGCGAGCTGGAGAAATCATTTCGGGAGCCCGGAAAACCGTTTTTGAAGTCCACAAAGTGACTTGGCGGCGGGCGCGGGCGACGAGGAGAGCTGCTGGCCTCACCCACGGGCTGGCCGCAGGCGCTGGACGAGTCGGGTTGGTGGCACCGCAAGTCATGGCAGAAACGGGAGGGAGTGTAGCGGGAAAACGGGCCCTGTCTTTAGTCCAAAGGGACTAAACCGGAGCGAGGCTTTAGCCACGGATGGAACTCGGGCCAAACGTGGATGGGAGCAATGAAAACACGCGCTTCCTGGGAGTTGCCTGCCGCCCTGATACAGGGTGGGTGAAGCTGCAGCCCGGCGGCCAGCGGCAAGGTTTGGACTACGGACTAATGCGCCCGCGCTGCAAAAACGCGACGGCCTCGGCGTGGTTGTGCACGCCGATCTTGGCATACGCGCTCATGAGCTGGTTGTGGATAGTGCGCGGGGAACGGCGGCGACGGACGGCGATTTCCTTTTCCGTGAGGCCGTCGCGGAGCAGCAAGAAGGTAGCGCGCTCGGTGGCGGTGAGGTTTTTCAACGCGGCTTCCACCGATGCCTGCACCGCGCCCTCGGCCTGCCGGAGGGTGAAGAGATGCCGCGTGGCCGCCGGCGAAAGCGGGAACTCGCCGGCATAGGCAGCGAGGAGACGCTCGGGCAACTGCGCCAGTGGCTCGGATTTGTAGAGGAAGCCCGCTGCCCCGGCACGCGCCGCCGCGTCCGGCAAATCCGGCACTTCGTCGTAGGCGGTGATGAGCACGCAGCAGAGCCGGGGGAAGCGCGCTTTCGACCGGCGGATGAACTCGATGCCGTTCATGCGGCCCTCGCCCAGATTCCAATCCACGAGGATAAACTGTGGCACTCGCCAGGTGGTGCCCAGACCTGCCAGCACCGTCTCGGCATCGGCGAACTCATCCAAAACCACGAAGCCTGCCAGACGCGCGAGCTTGCGCCGCCAAAGCTCACGCATTTCTGGCTGGTCCTCCACAAGGCTGACACTGAGGCGCCTGTCCATGACGACAAACTGGGTTGAACCTGATTATGATCTCGTAGCGAAGCCCAGCGGCCCGGGCAAGCAGTTTTCGATCCGCATTCCGAAAGGGAATCGCCACGAAAAAGCGCCAAGAGCGCAAAGGCAGGCCGCGGACAAGAAAATGGTCGCGTGGAAATATGCCAGTTACCAGCCACCATCGGCTCGGCTGCCTTCGGTTCTTTGCGCCGGATCGCGGCGTAACTTCCGAGTTCGGTTTCAGGCTCCGCTCGATGACGGAAGTAAGCCCGGGTAAAACAAAAAAGCCCGCTCGGTCAGAGCGGGCTTGAGATGGAGCGCGAGACGAACTACTTCGCGGCCTCGGCCTTGGGGGCTTCGGCGGGCGCGGCGGCTTCGTTCTCCACGAACTCGATGATGGCGAGCTGCGCGGCATCGCCCTGGCGTTCACCCAAGTGGAGGATGCGGGTGTAGCCGCCATTGCGGCCCTTGAACTGGGGGGCGATCTTGTCGAAGAGGATGTGGATCACGTCCTCGTTCTCGCGCCATTTATCGCGCGCGACCTTGCCCTTGGTCTTGGGGGTGCCTTTGAAATGGCTGCGGGGCTGCTGGCGCAGGCGCGCGGCCACGAGGCGGCGGCAGTGGACGTTTTCGGCGGTCAGGACTTTCTTCTGCTTGTCATCGGCGGTGGCCGATGCCTCGACGGCGCGGTTGGCGCGGCAGCCGAGGGTGACGAGCTTCTCCACGACGGGTCGCAGGGCCTTGGCCTTGGCGAGCGTGGTGGTGACGCGCTTGGATTTGATGAGGCTGCACACCATGTTGGCGAGCATCGCGTTGCGATGTTCACCGGTGCGGCCGAGTTTGGCGGTGCGTTTGAGATGGCGCATAGGTCAACCGGTTATCAGACGACGGCGGGCTTGTCCTCTTTCGGCGCATCGAGCAGGGACTGATCGATGGGCATGCCGAGGGAGAGGCCGAGGGCTTGCAGCTTGTCTTTGATTTCCTGCAGAGATTTCTTGCCGAAGTTGCGATACTTAAGCATGTCGCCCTCGGTCTTCATGGCGAGCTGGCCAACAGTGGTGATGTTGGCGTTGTTCAGGCAGTTGGCGGCGCGGACGGAGAGCTCAATCTCGTTGACGCTCATGTTGAGGAGCTTCTTGAGCTTGTTCTGTTCCTCGTCCTGCTTGTTCTCGACTTCGGTGAACTGGATCGCGTTGCGGTCGTAGTTGACGAAGACGTCGAGGTGCTTTTGGAGAATGGCGCTGGCCTGAAGGAGGGCGTCATCGGGCGTGATGCGGCCGTCAGTCCAAATCTCAACGACCAAGCGGTCATAGTCCGTGCGCTGGCCGACACGGGCGGCCTCGACGGCATACTTCACACGGGTCACGGGGGAGAAGATCGAGTCAATGGCAATGACGCCGATGGGCTGGTCGGGCTTCTTGTTTTCGTCGCCGGGGCAGAAGCCGCGGCCGAGCTTCACTTCCAGCTCCATCGTGAGCTTCTTCTTCTTGTCGAGCGTGCAGATGACTTGCTCGGGATTCACGACGGTGACGTGCTGGTTGAGCTCGATGTCGCCCGCAGTCACTTCGCCGTCCTTGTTGACGCTGAGGATGAGCTGCTGGGGGTCGTGGGATTCGGATTTGAATTTGACCTTCTTGAGGTTCAGGACGATTTCGGTGACATCCTCAACGACGCCGTCCACGATCGTGAATTCGTGCTGGGCACCTTCAATCTTGACGGTAGTGACAGCGGCGCCCTCTAGGGAGCCGAGCAGGACGCGGCGGAGGGAGTTGCCAATGGTGTGGCCGAAACCGGTTTCAAACGGCTCGGCGCTGAACTTGGCATACGTGGGCGTGGCGGTTGCGTCTTCTTTCTGCAACCGCTTGGGCATTTCGAATCGGGCGAGACGGACTGGCATGGTGTGTTCTGTGGTTCTGCAATTTTAATCTGGCCGACGGCGCTATTCCCGGCGCGCACCGGCCCATATAATTGCGTTGTGTCCCCGACACCGGGGACGGTTTGACTAGCGGGAATAAAATTCGACGACGGCTTGCTCGTTGGCAATGGGGTGGATCTCGTCGCGGGACGGCACGCGGATCAGGGTGCCCTTGAAGGCGTCCTTGTTCAGCGTGAGCCACTCGGGCACCGCACGGGCGGTGGACAATTCCAAGTTCTTCGTCGCGAGCTGGCGTGAGACGCTGGAGTCCTTCACTTCGATGACGTCATTCACCTTCACGGCGTAGGACGAGACGCTGACCTTGCGGCCGTTGACCTTGATGTGACCGTGCCCGACCATCTGGCGGGCGGCGGAACGGGTGGTGGCAAAGCCCAATCCATAGACCAAGCTGTCCAGACGGGTCTCGAGGATCTGCAACATCTGCTCGCCCGTGACGCCGCGGCGGCGGAGGGCCTTCTCGTAAACGTTACGGAACTGGCGCTCCAGCAGGCCGTAGTAGTAACGGAGCTTTTGCTTTTCCAGCAGGCCAAGGCCGTATTCGGTGCTCTTGCGGCGGGAACCTTTCGGGCCGTGGACGCCGGGCGGATAATTACGCCGTTCAAGATACTTCGATGGGCCGAAGATGGGGATGCCAAAGCGGCGGCTGACGCGGACGCGGGGACCTGTATAACGAGCCATGCTAGTTGATAGTTGAAAGTTGAGTGTCGATGGACTAGACGCGGCGCTTTTTGCGAGGGCGGCAACCGTTATGAGGCACCGGGGTAACGTCCTTGATGGTGGAGATTTCCAAGCCGATGGCCTGGAGTGCGCGGATGGCAGATTCACGGCCGGAACCGGGACCGCTGACGCGGATTTCCACCTCGCGCAAGCCATGCGACATAGCCTGCCGCGCGGCATCCTGTGCGACCTGTTGGGCGGCGAAGGCTGTGCTCTTGCGGGAGCCCTTGAAACCAACGCGACCGGCGCTAGACCAGCCGATCACATTGCCCTGCATGTCGGTGATCGAAACGTTGGTGTTGTTGAACGTCGAGAGGATGTGGGCCACACCGACAGCGATGTTCTTGGCACCCTTGGCCTTGACGATCTTCTTGCCGGCGTTCTCGTCGGCCAGCAGTTCGGCAGCGGTCGGGGCCGCCACAGCGGCAGCGATTCCGGGGGCAGCCGGAGCGGCGGCGGGAGCGGCCGCAGCATCGGCCTTCTTCGGCTTGGGCTCGGCGGCAGTTGCAGGAGCGGCGCCAGCCTCGGGCTTGGCTTCCTTCTTCGGGGCGGGTTTCTTCTTTTCTTCGGCCATAGCGATAAACAGTTGGGAAATCAGGCGGCGGCACCGGGCTTGGCGGCGCGTTGCACACCAACGGTGCGACGGGGCCCCTTGCGGGTGCGGGAGTTGGTCTGGGTGCGCTGCCCGCGAACGGGCAGACTCTTGAGGTGGCGAATGCCCCGGTAGCATTTGATCGCCTGGAGGCGCTTCAGATTGAGGCCAAGTTCGCGGCGAAGGTCGCCCTCCGTCACATACTTGCCGTCCTGAATCGCGTGAACGATCTGCGAGAGCTGTGCCTCGGTCAGGTTCTTTGCGCGGATGGCAGGATCGATCTGCGCCTTCGCGATGATCTCGCGCGCGTTGACCGGGCCGATGCCGTAGATGTAGCGGAGCGCAATGTCAATGCGCTTGTCGCCGGGAATATCAACACCAAGAATGCGTGCCATAGAGTCTGAGGTTTAACCTTGCCGTTGCTTGTGGCGGGTATTGCTGCAAATCACACGAAGCACGCCTTTGCGCTTCACGATTTTGCAATGCTCGCACAGCTTTTTTACCGAAGCCCGAACTTTCATAGTTTTTCTTCGTTCAAAATCACAAACCCGTGCGACAAATCGCCGGGCGACAAACTGACCGTCACCACTGCGCCGACACCGACCCGCTCCACGAGCGGGGCCTGCCGACGCTTCACGTGTCCCAGCAACCGGTGGCCGTTGGCGAGCTCGACCCGCAACAGACCGTTCGGCAGTGTTGCCACTACCGTGCCCTCAACGACGAAGGCAGATTTTCCGGACACGTCAAAATTTCCGGTTCGGCATCAGTGATGAGCACCGTATGCTCCATGTGCGCTGACGGCATCCCGTCCTGCGTCACCACTGTCCAACCATCACTCAACACTTTCACCGCCGCCGAGCCCGCGTTCACCATCGGCTCGATGGCAATCGTCATTCCGGGCCTCAGCTTTGCCGAGTTCTTACCCGACTCCACGAAGTTCGGCACCTGCGGTTCCTCATGAACCGTCCGCCCGACTCCGTGCCCCACAAACTCACGCACGACGCTGAAGCCATTTGCTTCCACATGCTTCTGCACCGCCCGCGAAATATCCACCACGCGGTTCCCGGCCAACGCGCGGGAAATTCCTTCATACAAGGCCTGCGTCGTGACATCAATCAGTTTCTGCGCCTGTAGGCCACATCCACCAACCGCGATAGTCTTCGCCGTATCACCGATGTAGCCCTGATATCGGACGCCAACATCCAAACTGATCAAGTCGCCGAACTGAACGCGTCGCGAGCCCGAGAGCCCGTGCACGACTTCGTCATTGACCGAGATGCAGATGTTACAGGGGTATTTGCGATACCCGAGAAACGCGCTGGTCGCGCCGTAGTGCCGGATCCGGGCTGCAGCAAACTCATCCAATTCTCGCGTAGTCAGGCCGGGCCTGACATAGGCACACACATCATTCAGCACCGAGGCAGCAATCGCCCCGGCGGCCCGCATGATGACCAACTCACGCTCTGTCTTGATGACACTCATCGCTGCAACAAGCTCATGGTCTGCGACATCATTACGTCCACCGACTGACTGGCGTTAACCACGTCCAGCTTGGCCTGCTGCCGATAAAAATCGATCAGAGGTTCCGTTTCGCGCAGATAAATTTTAAATCGTTTCCGCACTACCGATTCGGTATCATCCGTACGTTGCGTCAACTCACCAGCGCAATCATCACAGCGACCTGGCTGCCCCGGCGGCACCAACGTCACGTGGTAGACCCGGCCACAACTGCCACAGGACCGGCGCCCGGTGATCCGATTCAAGACGAGCGCTTCGCTGCACTCGAAATAGATCACCTGCTCGATTCCTAAACCGCGCGGTGAACTCCACGCATCAAACGCCCGAGCTTGAGCCAATGTCCGGGGGAAACCGTCGGACAGATAGCCCACATCAGCCTGTGCGTTTGACAACGCGTCTTTCACCAGCGCCAACACCACTTCATCTGGCACCAACTCTCCGCGTTCAAGGAACAAACTGGCTTGGCGGCCTAGCGCCGAGCCTCTCGCCACTTCCTGCCGGAGCCAATGCCCCGTTGAGAAGTGGTCAAATCCACATTCATTTTTCAGCTGGGCGGCGACAGTTCCCTTGCCCGACCCCGGCGGGCCGAGCAGTATCACGCGCCGCCGCATGCTAGAACCGGCCCTTCAAACGCGGCCCTTTGCCGCCCTTGCCGCCGCTCAAAAATCCATCGTAATGCCGCATGAGCAGATGCGATTCCATCATGCGCATCGTATCCAGCACGACGCCCACCGTGATCAGCAAACTGGTGCCGCCAAAAAACTGGGCGACGTAGTAATTGATTCCAAGGGATCGCGACATGAGCTGGGGAATGATCGCGATGATCATGAGGAAGATCGCTCCCGCAAGCGTGATGCGGCTCATCGTGTGATGCAGGTAATCGCTAGTGGCCTGCCCCGGCCGGACCCCCGGAATATATCCACCATACTTCTTGAGATCATCGGCGATCTGAACTTCGTTAAATTGCGTCGCCACCCAGAAATAGGAGAAAAACAAAATCATCGCCGCGAAGAGCAGCATGTGCATGAACTGGTCTTCGCGGAAATGCGTGGACAATTCGACCAGAAACTTCAAATCCAGCGATTGCCCCAACATGCCGAGGAGTTTTTCCGGGAACATCAGAATCGCCTGAGCGAAGATAATCGGCATCACGCCGGCGTAGTTGACCTTCAGTGGCATGAAGGAGCTGCCGCCCTGAACCATCTTCCGCCCCATCATGCGCTGCGCGTATTGGACGGGAATCTTCCGCTGGGCTTGCGTCACCGCAATCACGGCGGCAATGACCAGCAGCAACAGTCCCACCAAGACGAATGCGGTCATGTAATGGAAACGTGCCTCCACACCTTCCGGCGGGAAGAACATCTCGATCAATGCCTGAACTGTCTGCGGCAGACGCGCAAGAATGCCGACGGTGATCACCAGCGAAACCCCGTTGCCAATGCCTCGTTCGCTGATCTGCTCACCCAGCCACATCATCAAAAGGGTGCCCGTCGTGAGCAAGAGAGTGGTTTCCAAGCGGTATCCCCAGCCCGGGTCGGCCACCAACTGGCCAGCAAAACCGGTGAAAATTTTCTCCGGATTTTCCCACGCAATCGCCATGACCAAGCCCTGCCCCAAGCAAAGCAACACAGTAAGATAGCGACCGTATTGAATGATCTTGGCACGCCCACCTTCTTCCCGCGCGAGTTTGCTCAATTGCGGAATGACGGCACTCAACAACTGGATGATGATGGTCGCGCTGATGTAGGGCATGATGCCCAGCGAACCAATGGCGCATCGTTCGAGCGCACCACCGGTAAACATGGAATACATCCCCAGCAGACCGCCACCATCCTTCGAGGCCATTTTCTCGAAGTATTCCGCCAACGCCTGCCCATCCAAGTTGGGCAACGGGAGCATCGACACCAGCCGGCAAATCCCCAAAACAATGAGAGTGAAGAAAATCCGCGACTTCAGCTCCGGGATCTTGAAGCAGTTAACGAAAGTGTTGAGGATGTTCTTGAGCATGGAGCCGGGTCAGCCAGAGCTACGCCGCTTTGGGAGCCGGGGCCTCGCACACGCCGCCGAGTGCCTCAATTTGCTTGCGCGCACCCGCACTGAACGCGTTCGCCACCACCGTCAGCTTCTTGGACAGCTTGCCATCGCCCAGAATCTTGACACCGCCGCTGGACTTGCCGTTGGCTAGACCGGCCTGGCGCAACGCCGCCTCGTCCACCCGCGCCCCATTGTCAAAGGCGTTCAACACCTCGACGTTCACCGGAATGTAGTTCGTTGCAAAACGAGCGTTGTTGAAACCGCGCTTGGGCAGGCGACGGAACAGGGGCATCTGGCCGCCTTCAAACGTCGGCCGGATGGAGGAACCGCTGCGCGCGGACTGGCCCTTGCCACCGCGGCCGGAGGTTTTGCCGTGGCCGCTGGATTCGCCTTGGCCGAGACGCTTGGTCCGGTGTTTCGCGCCGGGACGGGGCTTCAAATCGTGGAGACGCATGGTTCGAATTATTTAAGGTGGATCAGGCTGCGGCAGCCGCCTTGGGCGCGCGCAGTTCAACGCCGCGACGCTTGGCCACATCTTCGCGCAACCGCAGGCTCAACAGCGCTGAGATGGTGGCTTTGGCGACGTTCGCCGCGTTCTTGGAGCCGAGAGATTTGCTCAACACGTCCTTGATGCCGACGGTTTCGAGCACGGCGCGGACGGTCTTGCCGGCAATGAGCCCGGTGCCCGGCGACGCTGGGCGGAGAAGCACCTTGGCACCGTCGAACGCGCAGTAGGCATCGTGCGGAATCGTCGAGCCGGAAACGGAGACGGAAAGCATGTTCTGCTTGGAGGCTTCGCCCCCCTTTTTGATGGCTTCGGAGACCTCGGCTGCCTTGCCGAGCCCGATGCCGATCTTGCCTTTGCGATCACCGGTCACCACCAGTGCGCTGAAGCTGAAGCGGCGACCACCCTTGACGACTTTGGCGGAGCGGTTGATGAACAACACCTTTTCGGAGAACTCACTGTTCTCGTTGTTCTGCTCGGAGTCGTTCCGACGCCGGGGGCCGCTGTTGCGGCCCGGGCCTCGGCCTCGGCCGCCGCGATCGCCGCGCTGTTCGGTCCGCTGCTCGGGGGCGGCAGCGACGGGGGCCACCGCGTCGGGAGCGGCTTCAGGTGAGTTGGTAGTAGGTTCAGACACGGGTCAAATCTCCTGTTCGGTTAAAATTGCAAACCAGCTTCGCGGGCGGCATCAGCGAGGGCTTTCACCTTGCCGTGATAACGGGCGCCGCGACGGTCAAAGATCACTGCCGTAATTCCCTTGGCCTTGGCCACCTCGGCAGCGGCCTTGCCAATCACAATCGCGCTCTTGACATTGGCTCCGAGTGTGTCGCGTTCGGGCTGCCCCTTGGCGCGAGTGGAGGCCGTGGCCAGAGTCACACCCTTCGCATCGTCGATGAACTGGACGTAGATGTGCTCGCCCGTGAAGCGGACGCTCATGCGGGGACGCTCGCCGGTGCCGACGACTTTCTTGCGGATGCGCCAAATGCGGAGCTGGCGGAGCTGTTGTTTCTTTTCGGTTTTCATTACAGGTGGACCACGGTGTCAGCCGTAGCCTCAAAGCGTTATTGGACGGTTTTGCCTTCCTTACGAACGATGTGCTCGCCAGCATAGCGGACACCCTTGCCTTTGTAAGGCTCCGGCGGGTAGTAGCCACGGATCTCAGCCGCGACCTGCCCCACCACCTGCTTGTCGGGACCCTCGATGGTGAGCTTGGTGTTTTCCTCGACGGTCACTTTGATCTGGTCGGGAATGTCGAACAGGATCGGGTGCGAAAAGCCGAGCGCGAGGTCCACCTGCTTGCCCTTGACGGCCGCCTTGAAGCCAACGCCGTGAATCTCAAGTTTCTTGACGTAGCCTTCGCTCACGCCCTTGACCATGTTGTTGATCAGCGCGCGCGTCAGGCCATGCAAGGCCTTGGCTTCGGCGTCTTCCCCCTGGCGGGAGACGACGACCTTGTCCTTCTCCACGGCGGCGGTGACGCGGCCGGGGATGGCTTGCTGCAGCTTGCCCTTGGGGCCTTCCACAAAAACGTTGCTGCCCTTGACCTCGACCTTGACCTTGGCCGGAATCGTGACGGGCTGTTTGCCGATGCGTGACATAAACTTGAAAGATTACCAGACGTAGCAGAGCAGTTCGCCACCGACGTTCTGGCGGCGCGCTTCCTGACCGGTCATGACCCCGGCGGGCGTTGAAAGAATGGCGGTCCCCATGCCGTTGCGGACCCGGGGAATCTCATCGGAACCGATGTATCGGCGCAGGCCGGGGGTGCTGACACGCTTGAGGCCGTCAATGACGTTCTTGCGCCCGAGATACTTGAGCTTGAGCTTGAGCTTTTTCTTCGCTGCCGCGCCCTCGACGGCGACGTCGGCAATGTAGCCTTCGCGCTTGAGGATGTGGGCGATGCTCTCCCGCATCTTGGAGTGCGGCATTTCAAGCCCGGGCAGCAACGCGTTACCGGCGTTGCGGATGCGGGTCAACATATCGGAAATCGGGTCGCTCATATTACCAGCTCGCTTTCGTGACACCAGGGATCATGCCGGACAACGCCAGCTCGCGGAACGTCAGACGGGAAACTCCAAACTTGCGGATGAAGCCGTGGCGGCGTCCCGAGACGGCGCAGCGGTTCACGAGGCGGACCGGCGACGCGTCACGCGGCAATTGCGAAAGACCGGCGTAATCCTTCTTCGCCTTCAATTCAGCCCGCTTGGCGGCGTATTTCTTCACCGTTGCCTGTTTGCGCTTGTCGCGCTCCAACCATGAGGTCTTGGCCATAAATTATCAGATTATTTCTCTGCGAAGGGCATGCCCATCAGTTTCAGCAAATCCCGGGCTTCATCATTGGTCGGCGCCGAGGTGACGATGGTGATGTCCATGCCCTGCTGGCGCTTGATCTTGTCCAAGTCGATTTCCGGGAAAATAGTCTGGTCCGAAATGCCCAGAGAATAGTTGCCCCGCCCATCAAACTTTCGCGGACTGATGCCACGGAAGTCGCGAATGCGCGGCAGCGCGGTGGCAACGAGCCGGTCGAAGAACTCATACATCGCGTCCCGGCGCAAAGTAACGAAGCAGGCGCAGGGCTGATGCTGACGAAGCTTGAAGTTGGCGACGCTCTTGCGCGCCTTGGCGATCACGGGCTTGCGTCCAGTGATAGCGGTCAAGTCCTTGGCGGCGTCATCCACGGCACTCTTTTCGAGCGAGGCGCTGACGCCCATGTTGATGACGATCTTCTCCATCTTCGGCACTTGATGGATGTTCTTATACTTGCGCTTCTCGACCAGCGCCGGCCGGACTTCGTCGATGTATTTTTTGTAAAGGCGGGATTCCATACGCGTCAGGCTGCTTTGGCGGGTTGGGCGGCGGCGCGCTTCGCAGCGCGGGCGTCGAACTTGGCGGCGAGCATCACGTTCGAGACGTGGATGGAACCTTCGCGCTCCAAGATGGCCCCGTTGGGGTTCTGCTGGTTCTTGCGGACGTGCTTCTTTTGGAGGTTGATGCCTTCGATCAGCACGCGGTTTTTCTTGGTTATCACGGCCGTGATCTTGCCGCGCTTCCCTTTTTCCTTGCCGGTGATGACGACCACTTCGTCATCGCGTTTGACATGTAAATTGCTGGGCATAACTAGATGACCTCCGGGGCGAGCGAAATGATTTTCATAAACTTCAGGTCGCGCAGCTCGCGGGCCACGGGACCGAAGATGCGCGTGCCCTTGGGATTGTTCTCGGCATCAATGATGACGATCGCGTTGCGATCAAAGCGGAGATAAGAACCATCCGCGCGGCGGATGCTCTGCCGGGTGCGCACGACGACAGCATCGCAGACCTCGCCTTTTTTTACGGTGCCATCGGGAGCGGCTTCCTTGATGTGGCACTTGATGACCTCGCCCACACGGGCGTAGGTCTGGTTACGGCCCTGAACGCCGATCATGGCGGCGCGCTTGGCACCGGTGTTGTCGGCGACGTCAAGGATGGAGCGGATTTGGAGCATGGTCGGGTGCGGTTAGGCGGTTACCTGCGCCTGTTCCTGGGCGCGCTCGACGATTTCAACCAAGCGCCAGCGCTTGGTCTTGGAGAGCGGTCGGGTCTCCTCGATGCGCACGATGTCTCCGACTTTCGCCTCGGACTTTTCGTCATGCGCGTAAAACTTCTTGAAGCTCGTCACCACCTTTTTGAACTGGGGGTGCGGGAAGCGGCGCTTCACGCTGACGACGATGGTCTTCTGCATCTTGCTGGAAACGACCTCGCCGGTGCGTTCCTTGCGTTGGGAGCGGGCAATGATGTTCGCGGTCTCGGACATAGCTTAGGCGGCTTTGGGTTGCGCTTGCAGGCGGAGCTGGGTGATGCGGGTCTCGACGCGGGCGATGTCCTTG
>RFVF01000113.1 GCA_009922615.1 Pseudomonadota bacterium | reverse complement strand
GCAATAGGGTTTGATGAAGAGGCGGACGCGGGTGGGTTTCACGTCGAATTCAAGCTTCGTCAAAATACTCAATTTCCTCCGCCCTGATGTATGCGTTCTTGCCGGTAGGAGGCGGACGATCAGCAGCTGCTTGAAATGGTAAGGCGCTTCGTGGTGTGTGCTGCAATATCCCTGCAAAACGACTCCAGCAAGAACGGCTTTCGACCTTAAATGAATATCTACTGTCTTGTCCTTGAGCTCGTTGATGTGGATGTTTTTTCCCAGACTGAGTTGGTCGCCGTTGATTCGGCGGTCAATTGGAGACCACAAGGAGAAGAAGATCCGCAAACCGCACACGCCGCCAACAATGACCACTACGCCGATTATCACCGGCATGAAAGGAGCGATTACTTCGGGCAGCGTCATATCAATTTCTCTTGGGTGCGCACGGCCTACTCACTCCGTAATAAACGTATCCTGATGTTCGTAGCATGGCGCGCAGCAGCAGAGCAGGCGCAGCACGTCAGGGCCGGTGTTCCAAAGCTTGTGCTTCCGGCCCGGCGGGATGGCCACGGCGTCGCCCGCGCGCACCTCGCGCTCCTCGGCCTCGATGCGCATCCGGCCCGTGCCGTGCGTGATGTAGTAAATCTCCTCCGACTTTGCGTGGTAGTGCTCCATCGTGCTGCCGCCCACCGGCACGCGCGCCTCGGCCAGCGACTGGTTGCGGATGGCAGAGTCGCGATAGGCCAGCAGCTCGCGGATTTCTGAGCCGTCCTTCGTGGTGAAGGCGGGCACGGAGTCGAGATTGATCACGTCCATAACCAAGGCGACGATGGCTTCGGTGAGGCGGCGTGGCAATGGCGGATTGGCCGCGAATGGGCGCGGAGCACGCCAAGGAACTTTTCACTTGCTTGCCTCATGCGACCTCCGCGCCCTTTCGCGGCCAAGCAGTTCACTCGTTCGGCGTCGGGCTGGGCTCGTTCGCCGACGGTCGCCAGCGCCATTGGCCGAGCACCACGCCCGCGATCACCAGCACCATCGCCACCCAGAACGTCTGCGTCACCGGCTCGCCGAGGAGCAGCCACGCCCAGACCATCGTGCTCGCGGGGATGAGGTTGCTGAAGAGAAAGACCTGGCTCACGGGCCAGTGGCGCAGTGCGTTGTTGTAGAGCGCGAACGAAATGACGCCGCCGAAGATCGTGCAATACGTATGCACGCCCACGAGCCCCCACGTGAACGTGAGCCCGCCGTGCGCCACTTCCCACACCGCCATCGGCGTGAGCCACGCGGCTGCGCGCCACATCGTGCCCGCCGTGATCTCCGCGCCGCTCATGCTCTGCGCCAGCCCACGGCAATGCCGACCGTAAGCCGTCCATAGGAAACTGGCTCCGAGCGCGAGCAAATCCCCGCGCCAGTCGCCACCGCCCGCGTGCAGCTTGGGCCAGAACAGCAGCACCAGGCCACTCAATGCCAGCGCAGCCGCGCCGTAGCTTCGGAGCGAATCCAGATTCGCCTGCGGCCGGCTTTCCGCCAGCAATGCCCACACCGGCGAGCTGCCGAGATACAGCGCCACGTGCGAGGCGGAGGTGAATTTTAACGCGAGGGTGAAGGCCGCGATGTAAACCGCGAGGCTGGGTGCGGCTCGTTGCCACATGGCCCGGCGCAACTCGGGCGTCAGCGAATGTGTCGGGCCGAACCAGTTCGTCCACCGCAGCAGCACGTAGAAAATCGCGCCGACGCACCACATGCGGCTGCACGCGATCCACAGCGGCGGCCATTCGCGCACGAGATACTTCACCCCGGTGTTGTTCGCGCCCCAGAAGAGGATACAGCAAAACAACCCGGCAGCGATGGCGGTGTGGTTGCGGGTGGTGAACACAGTTGACTGACCGCAAGAGAACGTAATGCGCGCAAGGAAAAGAAGCCCCCTTCCTGTGCGTGCTTTGAGTCCTTTCGCGGCTAGGAAATGGGGCTACGCCGAAAGTGCCTTCACTGTCGCTTCGAGGCTTGCGCAGTCGGCGACGTTGAGCACTTGCGCGGTCTTGTCGATGCGCTTCATGAAGCCGGTCAGCGCGGAGCCGGGGCCAAGTTCGATGAAGCGTGTGAAGCCTTGCGCCACCAGCGCATGAATGGATTCCTCCCAGCGCACGGAGCCAGTCACTTGCGCGACGACGGTGTCCACGATGGCGGCGGGCGCACCGTGCGGCTGCGCGGTGACGTTGGCGATAACGGGCACGAGCGGCGCGGTGAGCGTGATGCTCGCGAGCGCCGCACGGAGCTTGGGCTGCGCGCTGGCCATGAGCCGCGAGTGATAGGCACCCGCGACGGTGAGTGGCAATGCGCGCTTCGCGCCGCGCGCCTTGGCGAGTTCGCAGGCTTGCGTGATTTTGTCGGCCTCGCCAGAGATGACGAGCTGGCCGGGGCAGTTGAGGTTGGCGAGTTCCACGCCGGCTTCGGCGCAGACTTCGCGTGTGGGAACTTCGTCGAGGCCGATGATCGCGGCCATGCCGCCGCGCGTGGCCTCGCAGGCTTCCTGCATGAAGCGGCCGCGCAAGCGCACGACGCGCAGGCCGTCCTCGAAGCTCATCGCGCCCGCCGCCGTAAGCGCGGTGAATTCGCCGAGCGAAAGGCCGGCGGTGGCGTCAAATTTCAATGTCGGCACGCGAGTCTTGAGCAATTCCAGCGCGACCCAGCTCACGAGGAAAATGCCCGGCTGGGCGTTTTCAGTTTTGGTCAGCTCGGCTTCGGGACCGTTGAAGCAAACGCCGGCGAGATCGTAGCCGAGCGCGGCGTTGGCGCGGTCGAAGAGCGCCTGAGCGGCGGGAAACGCAGCAGCGAGATCCCGGCCCATGCCGACGGCTTGCGCACCTTGGCCGGCGAATAACAAAGCGGTTTTGCTCATAAAGTCCGGGGAGTGAACACGACAAGCGGTGCTTTGGGAAGCGACGGTTTGCCACCCGATGGGGGCGTGCGCCGCCCGCGAAGCGGGCGGAGGAAAACACGTTCAACTTCGCCGCCTCGCGTCCCGTCCGCGCGAGGTTACTTCTTCTCCGTCGCCTTGGGCGCGGGCTTGGGCGCGGGCGGCGCGCCGATCTCGCGGATGTAGAGATTGCGGAAGCAGAGCACGCTGCCGTGGGACTGAAGTTCAATCTGGCCCAGGGGGAACAGCGGTTGCGTGCGATCCCAGTAGTTCTCCAGCGTCACGTTGTTCACCACGAGTTCGTCGTTGAGGAAGACATGGACCTTGTCGCCGACGATGAGGATGCGGAAGCGGTTCCACAGGCCGGGCGCGTGGTCGGCCCACTTGAGCGGGTCGGCGGGGTTCTTCTGGTTGTTGTAAAGGCCGCCGGAGCCGACGCGTTTGGGGTTGCCCGGCGTGTCGCGTTCCCAAATCTGGACTTGTGGTGAACCGCGCAGGTAAATGCCGCTGTCGCCCTTGGGCTGAATCTTCCAGTCGCACAGCATCTCGATGTCGCCGTAGTCGCGCGCGGTGCAGAGGTTGTGTCCCTTGCCGTCGAAGACGAGCATCCCGTCGGCGACGCCCCAGTGCGCGGCCATGTCCTCGTCGGCCTTGGCCTGCGCGGCGGCGAGCTCCTCCTTGGACATCTTTGCGCGTTTGATCGGATCGGCGACGAGGCCTTTCCAGCCTTCGAGGTTTTCGCCGTTGAACAGGCGGTTGAATCCGGACGGTGGGATGTTTTGGGCTTCGGCGACGGGCAGTTCCTTGATGCGTAGGTTGCGGAACTCGACGTAGTCGTTGTGGCCGAGGAAGCCGATGTGGCCTTTGTCGCGCAACATGCCGGGGTGTTTACGCAGCGTCTCGCGGTCGGTCACGTCGTTGAGGTTGGTGTCCACGATGACCTTGCCGTTGAGCGTGACGCGGATGTGCCGGCCGCGCGCGTAAATCTCCTCTTCGTTCCACTGGCCGACCGGGCGGAGCGCGCCGCGCTTGGCCGCCGAAATCATGTAGACAGAGCCGTTGTATTGGGCAGGGTTGAGTTTGGCGTATTGCGGTGCGGTGTCGTCGAGCACCTGAATTTCCATGCCGAGATACGCGAGGCTGCCGGCGGCCAGCGGGGCGCGGATGGCGATGCCGTTGTTGGAGCCGGGTTCGAGCTTGAACTCGTAGCGCAGGATGAAGTCTCCGTATTCGCGCTCGGTGAGCAGGTTTCCGCCGCCGCCCTTGGCGCAGAAAATGACGCCATCCTTCACGCCGTAACCGCCGCCCTTGCCGCCCAGCAGCGTCCAGCCGGTGAGCGTCTTGCCATCGAAGATGGGGAGGAAACCCGCCTCGTGGTTCATCGTGGCGCAGCCAACGAGCAGAGTCGTGCCCAAAGCGGCCGAACCGAGGGCGGTGAGAAATGTGCGGTGTGAGAACATAGCGTTGAAATCGTGTCGTTGAACGAGTGGGTGGCAGGCTGTTGGAAAGCAAATGGGGTGTCAAGTGCTCGGCCACTTTGTGGCGGTCGCCTCCGGTTGGCCGTCTGGCTGCGGTTCGGAAAAAACCGCAGTGAATTTGAAGAATCTTTCCGTGGGCACGTTCAGACTATCGTGCCCTTGAAGCATCAGTCTTTCTTTCAGAGCGTCAGCCACACCGGTCGCGTGATCCTGTTGGTTGGTCTGCTGTGCGCGCGGGTGGCCGCGGCGCCCGCCAGCGCGCCGCCGGTCAGTTTCGTCAATGACGTGATCCCGGTGCTGACCAAGGCGGGATGCAATTCCGGCGCGTGCCACGCGAAGGCCGGCCAGGGCCAGAACGGGTTTCAACTCTCGTTGCTTGGGTTCGAGCCGCAGGAGGACTACGAGCATCTGGTCAAGGAGTCGCACGGGCGGCGGGTTTTCGCTGCGTCACCGGATCAGAGTTTGTTGCTGATGAAGGCCGTGAACCGCGTGGCGCACGGAGGCGGGCAGCGGCTGGCGGAGGGCTCCGAGCCTTACCGGCTGCTCCGCACGTGGCTCCAGCAGGGCATGATTTTCGACCGCGACACCGCGCCCAAGCTTGTCTCGCTCGACGTGCAGCCGCCGCGCAAGACGATCAAGGTGAAGGGGGAGCAGCAACTCAAAGTCACCGCCCGCTACAGCGACGGACGCGCGCGGGATGTCACCCAGATCGCCCTCTACGAGGCGAATGACCGTGCGATGGCCGATGCCTCCGAGACCGGCCGGGTGAAGATCTACGACATCCCCGGAAACGTCGCGGTGATGGTGCGCTATCAAGGGCTGGCCGCAGTGTGCAACGTCTCGATCCCCTTGGGCGCGCCGGTCAAAAACCTGCCGCCGAGCAAGAACTTCATCGACGAGCTGGTCTTCGCGAATTTGAAGCTCATCGGCGTGCCGCCCTCGCCGGTGTGCGATGACGCCACGTTCATCCGCCGCGTGTCGCTGGATATCGCGGGGCGTTTGCCGACCGTTGCGGAGGCGGAAGCATTCCTTGCCAGTTCCGAGCCGACGAAACGCGACAAGCTCGTGGACGCCCTGCTCACCAGTCCGGATTACGCGGATTACTTCGCAAACAAATGGACGGCCTTGCTCAAGAACAAGCGTGACGGGGTGAACGATATTACTGCGAACTTCGCCTTCCACTCCTGGGTGCGCGACAGCCTCCTGGCAAACAAGCCCTACGACCAGTTGGTGCGCCAGCTCCTCGCCGCCACCGGCACCATCGAGGGCAATCCGCCCGTCGCCTGGTATAAGCGCGTGAAGCAGCCGACCGAGCAGCTCGAGGACGTGGCGCAGCTTTTCCTTGGTGTGCGGATGCAGTGCGCGCAGTGCCATCACCATCCCTTCGAGCGCTGGAGCCAGCACGATTACTACAGCATGTCGGCCTTCTTCAGCCAGATCGGGCGCAAGCCCACGGCCACCGCCGGCGAGGACGTAATCTTCCACAAGCGCGGCGTGGCGCAGGCGGAGAACAAGAAAACCAAGTTGCCTGTCAAGCCCGCCGGCCTCGGTGAACCGACGCTCGACATCCCGCCCGACGAAGACCCGCGCCTGCGTTTGGCCGATTGGATGGGCAACAAGAACAATCCGTTCTTCGCCAAGTCGCTGGTGAACCGTTACTGGAAGCACTTCTTCAAGCGCGGCCTCATCGAGCCCGAGGACGACATCCGCGAGACCAATCCCGCGTCCAATCCCGAGCTGCTCGACGCGTTGGCGAAGCATTTCGTCGAAAGCGGCTTCGACCTCAAGGCCGTGGTGCGCGTCATCACGCAGTCCTCCACGTATCAACTCAGCGCCACGCCCAACCAGCACAACGGCGTGGACCGCCAGAACTACTCGCACTTCTATCCGCGCCGGATGCAGGCCGAGGTGCTGCTCGATTCGATTGACCAGTTCACCGGCGCGAAGACGGACTTCGCCGATCTGCCAGCCGGGACACGGGCGATCGCGCTGCCGGACAACAGCTACAACCGCGGCTCGGCGTTCCTGAAAGTCTTCGGCCGGCCCGAGGGCGCGAGCGTGTGTGAATGCGAACGCGCCTCCTCCGCGAGCCTCGCGCAAAGCCTGCACCTGATGAACGCCAGCGATGTGAAGGGCAAACTCGCCGCCGGCGGCGGACGTGCCGAGCGGCTGGCCAGGGATGACAAGCCCGCCGCAGCGAAAATCCGTGAGTTGTATCTGGCCGCGTTTGCCCGTGAGCCGCACTCGCACGAGCAGACGGTCGCAGAGGAGTATCTCGCGAAGCCCCGCGAAGATGCCCAGGGTAAACCGTTGCCGCCGGATCAAGCCCGGCGCATCGCCTACGAAGACTTGCTCTGGGCGCTCATCAACACGAAGGAATTTCTCTACAACCACTAGCCATGATACCGATGTCTGCTAATCGCGTTTCGGTCGGACTTGCGTGGCTCGCACTCGCGGCCACCGCCTTCGCCCAATCCGTCATTCTTCCCGCCCCGCGCCTGCTCACCACCATGCCGATGGGTGCGCAGGTGGGCACCACGGTCGAGGTCGCCATCACGGGCGAGGAGTTGGATGGCCTGTCCGACCTGCTTTTCTCCACGCCCAAAATCACGGCCAAGGCCAAGCCGGGCGAAGCCAACAAGTTTCTCGTCACCGTCGCTGCGGATGCGCCCGCAGGCGTGCATGACGCGCGGTTCGTCTCGCGGCTGGGCATCTCTTCGGCCCGCGCGTTCACCGTCAGCCAGCTTGCGGAGGTCACGCGCATCACGCCGAACACTTCGCTCGAAACAGCGCTCGCGCTGAAGCCCGGCTCGGTCTGCAACGCGACCGTCACCGCGCGGGCCGTGGACTTTTATTCGTTCATGGGCACGAAGGGCCAGCGCCTCATCGCGGAATGCGCCACGGCGGGCATTGATTCCAAGCTCGTGCCCGTGCTCATCGTCGCCGATGCCGAGGGCCGCGACCTGGTGGTCAACCGCACGAGCGGGTTGGTGGACTTCACGCCCCCGGCGGACGGAAAATATTTTCTGAAAGTGCATTCGCTGACGTTTAAGGGTGGGCCGGAGCAGTTCTACCGGCTGGCCTTGCAGCTCGTGGCAGCCGACGCGCCCGTGCCGCGCCAGGCGACGACGCGCCCTGTCAATTCGTTTTCCTGGAACGCGGAACAGAAATTCAACCTCCCGCAGCTCGCCGAAGTGGAGCCGAACAACGCGCCTGCCCAGGCCCAGAAGATCACGTTGCCGTGCGAAATCACCGGCCGCTTCTTCCCTGCCGCCGACGTGGACACGTTCGAGTTCAACGCGAAGAAGGGTGAGGTTTGGTGGATTGAAGTCGCGTCCGAGCGGCTGGGCTTGCCGACCGATCCGTTTGTGCTCGTGCAGCGCGTCGAGCAGGACAGCGACAAGGAGAAGCTCACCGACGTGGCCGAGCTGAACGACATCCCGCCGCCGATGAAGCCTTCGAGCAACGGCTACTCCTACGACGGCCCGCCCTACGACGGCGGTTCCGCCGACGTGCTCGGCAAACTCGAAATCAAGGAGGACGGCCGCTACCGCCTCCAGCTCCGCGACCTTTTCGGCGGCACGCGCAGCGATCCCGCGAACGTTTACCGGCTGCTCATCCGGCCGGCGACGCCGGACTTCGCGCTGGCCGCGTGGGTGGTGCATTTCGAGCTACGCAACGGCGACCGCAACGCGCAGTCCAAGCCGCTGGCCCTGCGGCCCGGCGGAACGCTCGCGCTGGAAGTCGTCGTGAACCGGCGCGATGGTTTCGACGGCGAGATCGAGCTGGGCATGGAGAATCTGCCCTCGGGCGTGACGGCGGCGGGCCTGAAAATTCCCGCCGGCAAGTCACAAGGCATGTTGCTCATCAGCGCCTCGGAAAAAGCGCCGCGCGCGATCGGCATCGCGAAAATGGTGGGCCGCGCGCAGATCAACGGCACGACCGTGACGCGTTCCGTGCAACTCGCCTCGATGGCCTGGCCCGTGCGCGATGCCAGCGGTGAAATTCCCAAGCCGCGTCTCATGGCCGACGTGCCCATTTCCGTCACGGACGCCGAGGGCGCGCCTATCACCGTGGCCGCGCGCGAGGACAAGTTCTGGGAGGCGAAGGCCGGCGAGAAACTCACCATCCCGCTCAAGCTCACCTGGCGCAGCGAAGTCTCCGGCCAGCTCCGCCTGCGACCCTACGGTGCCGCCATCAGCGGGTTGAAGCCGCTCGAAGTCGCCGCCAAGGCCGAGACCGCCGACCTCGTGCTCGACCTCGCGACGCTTAAGCCCGCCCCCGGCGAGCATACGGTCGCACTGGCCAGTGGCTACGTGGTGAAATACCGGCACAATCCAGCCGCCGTCATTCTGGCCGAGGCCGCACAAAAGAAAGCCGAACAGGAAGTTGCCGCCGTGGCTGCTGAGGCGAAGAAACTTTCCGCTGAAGTCACTGCTGCGCCCGCCGAGAAGCGCGCCGCCGTCGAAACCGCCGCCAAGGCTGCGGAGGCAAAACTCAAATCCGCCGAAGCCGCAAAGGCCGAGGCTGCCAAGCGCGTGAAAGCCGCGACCGATGCTGCGACGCCGAAAGACATTGCCGACATCGTCGTGTCTGAACCCATTCGCATCCGCGTATTGCCGGCGGACAAAAAGTAGGCCGCACTTTCCACGCCGTCGTCATGTCATCGCCCTTCGCCTCGCCCGCTCCCGTGCGCTGCCCGGGCCCGTTGGCGCGGCGGGAGTTCATGCGCGTGGGGCTGGCGGGTTTTGCGAGCCTGAGTTTGCCGGGATTGTTTCGCCTGCGGGCGGTGGCGGCAGACAAGACCAGCCGGCCCAAGACCGCCGTCATCATGGTTTGGAAGCCGGGCGGCTGTTCGCACCTCGACACTTACGACCCCAAGCCCGACAGCGGCAGCGCATATCGTGGCCCGTTCAACACCATCGCGACGAACGTGCCGGGCACGCGGCTCACAGAGCTGCTGCCGATGCAGGCGAAGATGGCTGACAAGTTCACGCTAATTCGCAGCATGAAGCAGATGGCGGGCGGCCATCCTGCGGGCTCAATGCAGATGCTTTCCGGTGATCTCGACACGCGCGATAAACCCAAGCCACGCCTGCCCGACTGGATGTCTGTTGCGCACTACCTGCGTGCGCAGGAAGGCCGGCGGACGAATCCGCTGCCCAACTACATCGGCGTGAACGCGCCGCTCGAATACAACGGCCCGGCCTATCTCGGCGATGCTTACTCGACTTTCGCCGTGCAGGACGATCCGAGCCAGCCGCGCTTCGAGGTGCCCAACCTCGGGCTGGGCGGCCCGTCCGAGTCGCGGCGCCTGAATGACCGTGCGCTGCTGCGGCAGAGCCTCGATACGTTGGAGCGCGCCTTCGACAAGGAAGGCGAGCTCGGTGCGCTGGATCAGTTCGAGACCCAGGCGTTGACGCTCCTCACGAATCCACGGACGCGCGATGCGTTTGACTTAAGCAAGGAGGACAGTCGCACGCGCGATCGCTACGGGCGGAACCGTTGGGGTCAGCAGTTGCTGCTGGCGCGCCGGCTTGTGGAGGCTGGCGTGGAGATCGTCACGAGCCAGTTGAGCGGTCCGCTCTGTGGTCGCACTCATGTGTGGGATGACCACGCGGTAGACCATCATATCTTCGACGTGCTGCGTTTCCGCATGGGCAACTACGACCAGGCGGTCTCCGCGCTCATCGAGGACATTTACGCGCGCGGCCTTGACCAGCGCGTGCTGGTGGTGGTCACGGGCGAGTTTGGCCGGACGCCGAAGATCAGCTTCGACCGCAGCACCGGTGGCGGCGATGGCAGTGGTCCGGCCGGCACTTTGCAACCCGGGCGCGATCATTGGCCGCAGGCCTTCACGAACCTTTGGGCCGGCGGCAGGTTCCGCATGGGCGGCGTCATCGGGGCCACGGACAAGCGGGGCGAGGAAGTGACCGAGCGCCCCTGTCTGCCCGCCGATTTTTTGGCGACGATTTACCACCACCTCGGCCTTGACTGGCAGAACGCCACCATCAAGGACTTCACCGGGCGACCCACGCACATCGTGAGCGGTGGCAGCCCCATCAGCGAATTAACCGGCTAGTTCAACGTCTCTTTACCAAGCGTCAAACGTCCCAATTTCATGACCTCGTCCAATAAATCTCCCCTCGTGCGTTGCGCCGGTCCCGTGAGCCGGCGCGGGTTCATGAATATCGGGCTCACCGGCTTCGCTACGTTGAGTTTGCCGGGCCTGCTGCGCCTGCGCGCCGAGAACGCCACGAAACCGCAGAAGGAGAAGACCGCCGTCATCATGGTCTGGCTCATCGGCGGTTTGTCGCACATTGACACCTACGACCCGAAGCCCGACGCCAGTTCGGGCTATCGCGGCCCGTTCAAAGTCATTCCCACCAACGTCCCCGGCACGCACATCACGGAGCTGCTCCCGCTCCACGCGAAGATCGCCGACAAGTTCACGCTCATCCGCTCGATGAGCCATCGCGCGGGCGGCCATCCCGCCGGCCATTTGCGGATGCTCTCCGGTGATTCCGACGAGCGTGACAAGACCGCGCCGCGTTATCCCGACTGGATGTGCGTTTCAAACTACCTGCGCTCCAAGCAGGCCGGCCGCACCAGCCCGCTGCCGAATTACGTTGCGATCAATCCCATCGAGGGCGGCTACGCCGGGCCCGCCTATCTCGGCAACGCCTACTCGGCCTTCTCGATCACTGATGATCCGAGCCGGCCGAATTTCCAGGTGCCTAACATTGGTTTAGCCAGTCCATCCGAATCCCGTCGTCTCAGTGACCGCACTGCACTGCGGCAGAACCTCGATACGCTCGAACGCTCCTTCGACAAGGAAGGCGAACTGGGCGCACTCGACCAGTTTGAATCGCAAGCCGTGACCTTGCTGACGAACCCGAAGACCCGCGACGCCTTCGACCTCGGCAAGGAGGATGATCGCACGCGCGACCGTTATGGACGCAACCGTTGGGGACAACAGCTCCTCCTCGCGCGCCGGCTCGTGGAGTCGGGCGTTGAGATCATCCACAGCAATCTCGACGGTGCGATTTGCGGCACCGCCGGCAACAACTGGGACGATCACGCAGTAAATGCGCACGTCTTCAACGGTCTGCGTTACCGCTGCTGGGCCTACGACCAGGCTGTGACCGCGCTCATCGAGGACATCCACGCGCGCGGTCTGGCTAAGCGCGTGATGGTCGTCGTGACCGGCGAGTTCGGCCGGACGCCGAAGATCAGCTACGACCGCAGCACCGGCGCGCATCCCGCGAGCGGCGCGGCGGGCACGTTGCAACCGGGCCGCGATCACTGGCCGCGCGTTTTCTCCAACCTCTGGGCCGGCGGCGGCATTCCCGGCGGTGGCGTCATCGGCGCGAGCGACAAGCGCGGCGAAGACCCGCTCGAACGTCCGTGCAGCCCCGGCGATTTCCTCGCGACGCTCTACAATCATCTCGGCATCGACTGGGAACACACCGCGATCAACGACCTCACCGGCCGTCCGACGCGCATCGTGGACGGCGGGGCTCCGATCGCGGAGTTGTTCAGCTAAGGTCGTTCCTCCGTCCTGCGGTTAGCCGATGGCGGAGCCTCACCCTCACAACTGGCGGTCTAGGGTGCGATATTGGATCGCCTCGCCCAGATGCTCCGCCGTGATGTGTGCGCTGGCCGCGAGGTCGGCGATGGTGCGGGCGACTTTGAGGATGCGGTCGTGCGCCCGGGCGCTCAGACCCATTTCGGTCATCGCGTGCCGGAGCAGTTCGCCGGCGGCCTCATCCAGCCCGCAAAACTCCTTCAGCTCGCGCGTGCCCATGCGGGCGTTGCACGTGACCCGCTTTCCGGCGAAACGCGCTTGCTGGAGCTGCCGCGCGGCGATGACGCGCGCACGGATGGCCGCTGAGGTCTCCCCCGGCTTGGCGGCCTGCATCTCGCGGAACTTGACCTGCGGCACCTCGACGTGCAGGTCGATGCGGTCGAGCAACGGGCCGGAAATGCGGCCGAGATAATTTTGAATTTCGCGCGGGGAACTCTTGGATTCACCGGGCATCTTTCCATCGGGAGTTGGATTCATCGCGGCCACGAGCATGAATTGCGAAGGGAAGGTCACAGTGCCGGCGGCACGGGAAATGGTGACGCGGCCGTCTTCGAGCGGCTGGCGCATGGTTTCGAGCACGCTGCGTTTGAACTCGGGCAGTTCGTCGAGGAAGAGCACACCGTGATGCGCAAGAGAGATTTCGCCAGGGGTGGGGTTGATATTTCCGCCGAGCAAACCGGCATCTGAGGCAGTGTGGTGGGGCGCGCGAAACGGCCGCTGGGTGACGAGCGCCTGCCCGGGAGCGAGCGCGCCGACGATGCTGTGAATCTTGGTGGTCTCCAGCGCCTCGTCGAGTGTGAATGGTGGGAGGATGGTGGCCAGTCGCTTGGCGAGCATGGA
>RFVF01000112.1 GCA_009922615.1 Pseudomonadota bacterium | reverse complement strand
TATGACAGCGACCGAATTCCTTGAGCAACTGCGCCATGACGAAATCGTCGCGGCGATCCAGGCCGCCGAGGCGAAGACCTCCGGCGAGATCCGCGTGTTCGTCAGCCGCAAGCTCCGGCCCGATGCCCTCGCGGCGGCGCGTGTGCGCTTCGCCAAGCTGGGCATGACGCAGACGCGAGAACGCAACGGGGTGTTGCTCTACGTCGCTCCGCGCTCCCGCACGTTTGCGATCGTCGGGGATGAGGGCGTCCACGCTCGGTGCGGGGAAGCGTTCTGGCGTGAAGTGGCGCAGGCCTTGACGGCGGAGTTTCGCAAGGGCGACTTCACAGCGGGCATCCTCCTCGGAGTGCAACGGGCGGGTAGCCTGCTGGCGGAACACTTTCCCCGGCAGGGCGACGATCGGAATGAACTGCCGGACACCGTGGTGACGGATTAGCGGGCGCGGAAGCCCGATGGATCATTTCTTCGGTGCCGGCGGCGGGTCTTTCGGTGGCGGGAGGAAGAACAGGTTTCCATTGGCCTTCGTTTTGCGCGCAAACACTTGGTCTGCGCAGGTCACGTAGAGCGTGTCCATGTTCGGCCCGCCGAAACCGCAGCTCGTCATGAATTTGTTCGTCGCCTTGGGCAGCACGCCGCTCATGCGGCCGGTGGGATCGAAGACTTGCACGCCCACGGCGCTGGCGACGTAGTAACGGCCCTGGCGGTCGCTTGTCATGCCGTCACCGGCACTGCGCGTCTTGTAAACCGGCGAGCGTCCGTCGGGACTTTTGGCGTTCGTGTCCACCTCGGTGCGCATGGTCATGTAAGGCTCCTTGTGAGTGAGGCTGCCGTCAGCCTCGATGCGCATGGCCCAGACGTGAACGCCCGCCGAATCAGACACCGCGAGGGTGCCTTGATCCGGCGAGACGGTGATGCCGTTGGGCGCGGCGATGCCTGTGTCCACCGCGCGTTTCTCGCCGGTCTTGGGATTTACGAAGGTGATTTGTTTTTTACCCGTCTCGGTGAAGTAAACGTGGCCCTTGTGCGTGACGACCAAGTCATTGGGTTGCACATCCTCGGCCACGACGGATTTCTTGCCCCCGGGGAATTCAAAGGCGACGAGTTGCTTGTCCTTGCCCACGCAGGCGTAGAGGCGGCCGTCCGGTCCCCATTTCAAGCCACTGCACGAGGTGCCTTCGAGGAACTTCGACTTCGAGCCGTCAGGCGCGATCTTCCAGATTGCCGGCGGCGTGCTGCGCATATCGCTGAAGTAAAAATTGCCCTTGTCATCTGCGCACGGTGCATCGGTGAAGCCGTGGCCTTCGGAGACGAGCTTCCAGCCTTCACCCTCCAGTAGGAGCATTGAGAGCGGCATGTCTTGCGAATGAGCCTTTAGCGTGAGCAGCGCGCAGCCGAGGAGAGTGAGAGTCCAGTGATCGAGTCGTTTCATGTGTCGGCGCATTCTTGCCACGAAGCTTGGAGCGAGGGAACAAGGAATTCTCCCGACGCATTCGTGGCTTGCTCGCGACTGCCTCCGTGCCAACACTCCCGCATTCGCCATGCGCCTCGCTTCTGTTATCACGCCGTTGAACGAGCACAACCTAACGCTTGCCTCGCAATGCGGCGTGCAGGATATCACGGTGCGCTATCCGGGGCCGGACTTGGCGAGGCTGGCGGAACTCCAAAGCCAAATCGCCGCGCACGGTTTGCGCCTGGCCATCGTGGAAGGCTTTTTGCCCATTGAGCGAATCAAGCTCGGGCGCGATGACGGCACCGAGTTGGCGGCGATGAAGTCGCTCATCCGCGCGATGGGCCGGCTGGGCATTCCCATTCTCTGTTACAACTTCATGGCCGGCACGGACTGGGTGCGCACGCGGCTCGACGCGCCGGAGCGTGGCGGAGCACTCGTTACGGAGTTCGACCTCGCGGCGGCGGAGCACGCCGTATCCCTGAGCGTCACGGCCAGCACGATCAGCGGAGCGCGCATTTCGGCGGATGAACTATGGGTGAACTTGGAGCGCTTGCTGCGCGAGCTCGTGCCGGTGGCCGAGGAGTGCGATGTGTTCCTCGCGATGCATCCTGATGATCCACCGCTGCCGGAGTTTTTGGGCAAGGCACGTATCATGAACTCGGTCGAGAACTTTGAACGCCTCGTCCGCCTCGTGCCGAGCCGGCACAACGGCATTTGTTTCTGCCAAGGCACTTTCGCCGCGCTGGGCGTGGACATCCCGGCGACGATTCGCCGGCTGGGCCCGCACATTCGTTACGTTCACTTCCGCGATGTGCGAGGCAGGGGACCGGCGCACTTCGTCGAGACGTTTCACGACAACGGCCCGACCGACATGGTCGCCGCGATGGCAGCCTACCGCGAAGTCGGTTTCACTGGCCCCCTGCGGCCGGACCACGTGCCGCAGCTCATCGGTGAGGAACAAGGCGAGCCGGGCTACACGATGCTCGGGCGCTTGTTTGCCTACGGCTACATGAGAGGCTTGATGCAAGCCGCAGACACGTTTGTTCGACCTCCGGTCTAAACTGACTTGTTCGGAATGTGGCCGTTGGCCTTGTCGGAATTCGCCGTCACCAAATCGAGACGAGTGGTTCGACAGACGTGGCAATAGGCTGCCATGAAGGACATTTCCGCCTCGGTCAAGGCAGACAGAAATTTGCCCCGCATACGCTCATCAATTTTGGTGATTCCCACCAGCGGGCAATCCTTTGGGTAATCCGTCTGGCACGGACACCGTCGCACGAGTGGTTCGAGATAAGCCCGCAATGGTAGTGCGGATGATGTGGTAAGAGTGCTCATGCGCCAAACTCACTAAGTGTTCGATGGGCAACCTGCTAGCAAACGCCACCAACTGCCATCGAAGATGATGCCCTGTGATTGGCAATAGCTAACCCACTCTTGTTGTGGGCCTCGCCCTTGGCCTGCGATGCAGCTTGCGCGAGGCGGGAACTTCTCCGCATGCTCCGACAACTCAGCGTATCCATCACTGCCATGTCCACCGACTCCGCCCCCGCCTCGAAGGTCCGCTTCCGCATCGTCGGCGTCAGCATGCTGATGGCCTTCATCCTCTACCTCGACCGCGTGTGCCTCGGGGAGATCGTGAAATCCGACTCGTTTGCGCGCGACGTGCTGCTGTCGGACACAGACCTCGGCGACATCCTCGGCGCGTTCTTCTTCACTTACGCGCTGTTCCAAATCCCCACCGGCTGGGCCAGCGACCGTTTCGGCGCGCGGAAGATTCTCACCGCCTACATCGTGTTGTGGTCACTGTTCACGGCGCTGACGGGTTTCATGTCCACGTTCGCCGGGCTGCTTGCCATGCGCTTGCTGTGCGGTGCGGCGGAGGCCGGTGCGTATCCCACGAGCGGCGCGGTGATTCGCCGTTGGATTCCCATCCACCAACGCGCGCGGGCCAGTTCGCTCGTGGCGTTTGGCGGGCGGCTCGGCGGCGCGCTCGCGCCGGCCATCACCACGTGGATGGTGCTGCAACTCGGTCACTGGCGACGCCCGCTGTGGATTGATGGTGTCGTCGGCGTGCTCATCGCCTCGCTTTACTGGTATGTGGTGCGGGACCGGCCCGAGGAACATCCCGATTGCAATGACGCGGAGCGCGCGGTCATCGGCAATCCGCCGGTGGAACCGCCCGTGCCGACGCGCGAGTTCCTGGCCATGCTCGCGGCCTTCTGCGTCAACCGGAACCTCTGGCTCAACGGCCTCGGGCAGTTCAGCACCAACGTTGGCTGGGCGTTCCTCGTCACGTGGCTGCCCAAGTATCTCAAGCGCGAGCAGCACGTCCCCGACGAGACGGGCGCGTTCATGGTCACGCTTGTCCTTGCGTGCGGCATGGTGGGTCAGCTTGCCGGCGGCTGGCTGGCGGATCTCAGCGTGCAACGGCTTGGTCTGCGCTGGGGCCGCGTGCTGCCGCTCTTCTGTTCCGGCACACTCGCGGGCTGCGCTTACCTCTTGTCGTTGCAGATGGACACGGCATGGAGCGTCGTGGCGTGTTTCTGCGCAGTGTCGTTCTTCGTGGACTTGGGAAACCCGGCGACATGGGCTTTTATGCAGGACATCGGCGGGCGAGCGACGGCCGCGGCGTTTGGCTGGGGCAACATGTGGGGCAACTTCGGAGCGGCGGCAATTGCCAAGACCGCGCCCATGATCGTCGCCGCCGGGGCCACGCAACAACTGGGGCAGCGGAACGTGTTCCTGGTTTGTGTCGGCGCGCTGTTCCTCTACGGCTTCGTCTCGCTGGGACTCGACGCTACCAAGCCGGTGCTAAAATCCCCGGTGGCGACGGTTTGAACCCGCTGCGCCCGCTTCAGATCACCGTGCCGTGCGGAATGACGCCGTTCTTCGGCACGATGACGATGCCGTCGCGGATGACGTAATTGGGGCCGTCGAAGTGGTCCGGCTTGCCGGCAGGGGAGATGACGCAGTTGTCGCCGATGCGAACATTCTTGTCCAAGATGGTGTTCTCGATGCGGCAATGTTGGCCGATACCCATGCGGGGTCGGCCGGCATTGAGGTTCTCCAACATGCTGGCCTGCGATTCGTAGTAGTCCGCGCCCATCATGATGACGCGGTGGAGGTTGGTGCCCAGTCCGACGAAGCTGCGAATGCCGATAACTGAGTGGCTGATGTGGGCGTGGCTGATGATGCAACCGTCGGAGACGATGCCGTGGTCGATGCTCGCGCCGTTGATCTTGCTGCCGGGCAGGAAGCGCGGGCGCGTGTAGATCGGCGAACTCATGTCGAAGAAGTTGAACTTCGGCAGTTCCTCCGCGCCGTCGAGGTTCGCTTCGAAGAAGCTCTTGATCGTGCCGATGTCTTCCCAGTAGCCCTGATAGACGTAGCTGAACACGCGGTGCGTGGTGATCGCGCCGGGGATGATGTGCTTGCCGAAGTCCGTGAAGTCGTTCTCCAGCAGTTTGATCAGCGTCGCGCGGTTGAAGACGTAGATGCCCATCGAGGCGAGGTAGAAGTCGTCTTTACCTTCGATGTCGAGGTCTTCGTAGGACTCGTGGGGAATCTTCAGCGAGTCCAGCACACCGGGGTCTTTAGGCTTCTCGACGAAACGCACAATGCGTCGGTCATTGTTGATCTGAAGGATGCCGAGCGCCTGAGCGTTGTCGCGCGTGACCGGAATGGTGGCGATCGTCAGGTCGGCCTGCGTCTCGGCGTGCTGGGCGATGATGCGGCGGAAATCCATCCGGTAGAGTTGGTCGCCGCTGAGGATGAGGCAGTATTCCCAGTCGTGGTTCAGCAGGTGGACGAGGTTCTTGCGCACCGCGTCCGCCGTGCCCTGATACCACGACGTGCTGTGCATGGTCTGCTCAGCGGCGAGCAGTTCCACAAAGCCGCCACTGAAGTGATCGAACTTGTAGCTCTGGCTGATGTGCCGGTGCAGTGACGCGGTGTTGAACTGCGTGAGCAGATACACACGGCGGTAGCCGGAGTTGATACAGTTCGAGATCGGGATGTCCACGATCCGGTATTTTCCGGCGAGCGGAACGGCTGGTTTTGACCGATCCTGCGTCAGCGGCCAAAGCCGGGTGCCTTGCCCACCGCCCATGACGACAGCGAGGACATTCGGAACGTGGGGAGCCATGCGGCGAGGTGCAGCCATAAATCAAATCCTGTCTTGCGGTTCAATTGCGCCCTCCTTTAACCTTTTTTGAAGCGCAAGCGCAAGCAACAACCCAACCTCGACCTTTTCCAACCAGCTATGTGCGGCATCATCGGCTACATCGGCAAACAGCAGGCCACCCCCATCCTCATCGAGGGTTTGCGGCGCCTCGAATATCGCGGCTACGACTCCGCCGGCGTCGCCGTGCTCCAAAACCGTGAGCTGGCCACGCGCAAGAAGAAGGGCAAGATCGACGAAGGTCTCGCCAAGCTGGTCCAGGCTAACCCGATCTACGGCCAGGTCGGCATGGGCCACACCCGCTGGGCCACCCACGGCCCGCCCACGGACGAGAATTCGCATCCGCACCTTGACCAGTCCGGAAAGCTCGCCGTCGTCCACAACGGCGTCATCGAGAACTTTGACTCGCTGAAGGAACGTTTCCTCGAGGAAGGCCACACCTTCAAATCCGCGACCGACACTGAAGTCCTCGCGCACCTCATCGGCCATCACTACGACGAGTTGATGAAGTCCGGCAAAGGCAACTGGACGGGCGAAGGCACGCATCCACTGGCCCAGGCCGTGATGAACGCGCTGCGTGAAGTCATCGGCACCTACGGCATCGGCGTCATTTGCACGGATCATCCCGGCGTGATGGTTGGCGCGCGTCGCGGCTCGCCGCTAATCGTTGGCGTGGGCGAGGGCGAGCACTTCCTGGCCAGCGACGCCAGCGCCATCGTGAGCCACACGCGCACGGTCATTTATCTGAAGGACTACGATGTCGTCACGCTCTTCCCCGACAAGTTCAAGATGGATTCGCTCGGCAGCGAAGTCGCGTCCTTCCAGCTCTCCAAAATCGAATTCGATGCGGATGCCGCCGAGCGGGGCAAGTTCGCTCACTACATGCTCAAGGAAATCTTCGAGCAACCCAAGACCGTGCAAAACGCCATCCGCGGCCGCCTGGACGCCGAGGACGGCACCGCGAAGTTCGGCGGGTTGAACATGACCACCGCCGAGTTGCGTGCGATCGATCAGATTGTCATCACGGCCTGCGGCACAAGCTGGCACGCCGCCCTGGTGGGTGAGTATTTGATCGAGGAATTTGCCCACATCCCGGTCGAGGTGGAATACGCCTCCGAATTCCGCTACCGCAACGCCCCCATCGAGAAGAACACCCTCGTCCTCGTCATCACCCAGTCCGGCGAGACGGCCGACACGCTCGCCGGCTTGCGCGAGTCGAAGCGCCGCGGCCACCGCGTGCTCTCCATCTGCAACGTCGTCGGCTCCACCATCGCCCGCGAGGCGGACGGCGGCATCTACCTCCACGCCGGCCCCGAGATCGGCGTCGCCTCCACCAAGGCCTTCGTCAGCCAAGTCAGCGTCCTGACGATGTTTGCCCTCATGATGGGCCGCATCCGGATGCTTTCCAACCGGCGGGGCAGCCAGATCATCAAAGCCCTCGAAGCCATCCCTGATCAGATCCAAAAAATCCTCGACCAGAGCGAGGAGATTAAACGCATCGCCCTCAAATACGCCCACGCCGAGGACTTCTTCTTCCTAGGCCGCCAATACAACTTCCCGGTCGCCCTCGAAGGTGCGTTGAAGCTCAAGGAAATCTCCTACATCCACGCGGAAGGCTACCCCGCCGCCGAGATGAAGCATGGGCCCATCGCCATGATCGACGAGAAGACCCCCACCGTCATCCTCGCGCCCACCGACGCCCTCTACGAAAAGACCTTCAGCAACCTCGAAGAAATCAAGGCCCGCAAAGGCCCGATCATCGCGTTGGCCACGGAAGGCAACGACCGGATCAAAGAGAAGGTCGAGGACGTCATCTACCTGCCCGCGACCTGGGAGCCGTTGCACCCGCTGCTGGCAGTGATTCCGTTGCAACTCCTCAGCTACTACATCGCCGTCGCGCGCGGCTGTGATGTGGACAAGCCGCGCAATCTCGCCAAGAGCGTAACGGTTGAGTAAGCGCCCATCCTCGGGGCTACGCCTCGTGTCCCCCGAGTAAAGTTGGTGCGTTTTCAGGCACAGGCTCAAAATGCTTGTGGTCAAGCGCCGCCTTTCTCCGAGCGGTTGCAGTCGAGGCAGCGGATCGCGACCCCCGCTACACGTTCATGGGTAGGGAGAGCTTCGGGCTAAACCCCTGGTTTCGCTGGGAGCATTGCCTTCAATGCGCTCCCTTTTCACGGGGCCCGCAGGCGGAAGAATTTGCGAGGAGGAGTGGTGTCGTTGGTCACGTAGTGGAAGAGGACCGCGTTGTTGGTGAGTAGCACGGGGCTTTGTGGCACAAGCGTCCAGACGTTGTTCGTTGAGAGGAGGTCGGAGTTGAATTCCAATTTGAAGTTGGCCGCGCTTACGGGCCAGTGCAGCACGAAGAGGGAAGTGCCGGACACAAAGTCGAAGGCGAGGGTGCGCTCCGCCTCGGTCACCACGGGAATGTAGAGCGAGGTGAAGTTGTTGCTGGCGTCGGCGTCGCTCTCCGCGAGCGTGACGGCGGCGCGGTTCTCGCCCAGACCGTTGATCCCGGAGCTCATCACGATGGCCACGACGACGGCCTGGCCGTTGGTTAGCGCGCCAATCGGGCAGGTCAGCACGCCGCTGGCAAACGAACAGACGCCGCGCGTGCTGCTGGCAGAGATGAAGGTGTAGCCGAAGGGGAGCGTGTCGGTGAAGACGACGCTGCTGGCGATGGACGGGCCTTTGTTCGTCACGGTCACGGTCACGGTCACAGGGGAACCAAGCAGGACGATGGCGGGCGAGTTGGTTTGGAGCAACGCGAGGTCGGGCCGCGTGGTGACGATGAAGTTCACCGGACCGGCTACGGTCCCTTCGGACGTGGTGATGGTGAGGGGACCGGTGCTCGCACCGAAGGGCACGGCGGTGACAAGCTGGGTGTCGGTGAGCGAGCTGAAGCCCGCGTTCACGCCGTTGAATTGCACCGCGGTGGTGCCGGTGAAGTTGTAGCCATTTACCGTCACGGTGGTGCCCACGGGGCCGAGCAGCGGCGTGAAGGAATCCACCCGGGGCGTGACGGTGAAGTTACCTGTGCTGGTGATGACGCCGCCGGGGGTGGTCACGGTGACGAGGCCGGAGACGGCGTTGGTGGGAACGAGCACAAAGAGTTGCGTGGCGCTGATGCTGGTGACGGGGGCGGCCACTGTGGTGGAGTTGGTCCCGGCAAAAGTGACGGACAGCACATCGGTGAGGTTCGTGCCGTTGAGCGCGACCGCCGTGGCGACCGGGCCGGACGCGGGGTTGAAGGTGGTGAGTCGCGGGGCAAGGTAGAAGGGCACGCTGCTGGTCACAGAACCGCCGGGCGTGCTCACGGAGATGGGGCCGGTGGTGGCGGCGGCGGGGACGGTTGCGGTGATTTGCGTGTCCGCCGTCACGTTGAACGCGGCGCTGAGGCCGTTGAAGGTCACGTTCGTCGCGCCGAGGAAGTTCGCGCCGTTAAGGGTGACGGTCGAGTTGGGCAGGCCGTTGGTGGGCGAGAAACTGTTGATCACCGGCGCGAGCACGAAGACGGTGACGTTGCTGTAGGAGACGTTGGTGCCGTTGGGGGAAATGACCTGGAGCGGGCCGTTGGTTGCGCCGACCGGCACGGTGGCGCGCAATTGCGTGGCGGCGACGATGCTGAAGCTGGCATTCGTGAAGCCGCCGGCCGCCGCTGCGAAGGCCACGTTGGTCACGTCGAGGAAGTTCAACCCGTCCACGACGAGTTGTCCGCCCACCTGGACCGAGACGGGGCTGAAGCCGGTGATAAACGGGCCGATGATGAAGTTGCTGCCAGAGGAGCTGGAACCGGCGGAGTTGAAAACGCTGATCGGGCCGGCCGTGGCACCGGTGGGCACGAGCGCGGAGATCTGCGTGTCGGAGGTGACGGTGAAACCGGCGTTGGTGCCGTTGAAGGTCACGTTCGTCGCGCCGGTAAAGCTGACGCCGCTGATTACGACGGGATCGCCGGGCTTGCCGCCGATGGGCGAGAAGCCAGTGACGACCGGAGCGAGACCGCTGACGACGAAGTTACTCGTGGTGATGGCGGTGCCGGTCGGCGTGGTGACGGAAACGGGTCCGGTGGTGGCGAGCGCCGGCACCCTGGCCGAAATCTGCGACGGTGCGGTGACGGTGAAGGTGGCAGTGGTGCCGTTGAACTTCACCGCTGTGGCGCTCGTGAAGTCGCCGCCGGAAATGACCACGACCGCCCCCGTCGGTCCGATGGCCGGCGTGAAGCCGGTGATGACGGCGCTGCCGGAGACGACGAAGTTGCTGGTGGTGAGGTTCGTGCCGATGGAGGTGGCGACGGACAACGGCCCGGTGATCGCGCCCGCGGGCACGGTGGCCACGAGTTGATTGGGTGCCGTGACGTTGACGACGATTGCGGCGACGCCACCGAAGCGCACGACGGTCTGCCCGGCGGCAGGGTTGAAGTTGGCCCCATTGATCGTCACCAGCGTGCCCGCCGTGCCGACGACGGGGGTGAAGGAGTCCACGCGCGGTGCGACGGTGAAGCTGGAGGAGCTGGAGAGCGTGCCGGCGCTGAATGTCACGCTGATCGAACCGCTCACGGCATCGGCCGGCACCACGGCGTTGATCTGGGTGTCGTTCCGTATGTCGAAGGAGGCGGGCGAGGAATTTCCGAACTTGACCTGGGTGGCTGTGAGAAACCCGGAACCCGTGATGGCCACCGTGGTGCCAGGTGCGCCGAAGGCGGGCGTGAACCCGGTGATGCTCACGCCCCGTGCGATAGACGGCACGGCCAAGGCGAAGCCAACGAGGGCGAGCCAGAGGATCAGGACTTTTGGAGGCAGCCGTGTCACCGGCCAAAGTGAATCAGATTTTTCCGGTCCAAGCAAACCGGCAGGCCCGCTCCCAGCTCAGGAAAACTCCCTAGAGAAATGTCTCAGCCGCCGAGATAGGCCTGCTTGACTTGCGGGTTGGTGCGCAGTTTGATGGACTCGTCGTGGAGGATCACCCGGCCCGTCTCCAGCACGTAGCCGTAGCGCGAGACTTCGAGGGCGAGGTTGGCGTTTTGTTCGACAAGCAGCACTGTGATGCCCTGCTGGCGGTTGATCTCCACGATCTTCTCGAAAATGGTCTTCACCAGCAGTGGGGCGATGCCGAGCGAAGGTTCGTCCAGCATGAGGAACTTGGGCTTGCTCATCAGCGCGCGGCCGATTGCCAGCATCTGCTGCTCGCCGCCCGAGAGCGTGCCGGAGATTTGCTTCTCCCGCTCCTTCAACCTTGGAAAAACGCTGAAGACGTAGGCCATGTCTTGCGCGATGCCCGCCTTGTCGCTGCGCAGATAGGCACCCATCTGGAGGTTCTCCAGCACGGTGAGGTTGGCAAAGACCATGCGTCCCTCCGGCACGTGCGCGAGGCCAAGCTTCACGATTTCGTGGGCGGGCAGCTTGGAGATGCTGCGTCCCTCATAGAGGACTTCGCCGGACGCGGCGGACTGCAGGCCGGAGATGGCTCTCAAGGTGGTGGTCTTCCCCGCGCCGTTGCCGCCGATCAACGTGACGATGTCGCCCGGCTTGACCGACAAGGAAATGCCATGGAGCGCGGTGATCGCGCCGTAGCGCACCGAGAGGTTTTTGACTTCAAGCATCAGCTAAGGCAAAAGGAAAAAGGCAAAAGGAAAAAGTGAAATCACTGGCTGGGTGGGCGCTTCGGGGAGGCGACGATGGCTCCGAAGATTTTCATCAATTCGCCCTCCTCTTGTTGCAAGCCGGCTGCCTCGGTGCCGCTCGTAATTTCTGCGGCAATCAACAGCCGCAGCCAGTAGTGGGTTTCGCGAGCTTCTTTCAGGCAGATGGCGTTCTCGGATATGAAGTCGGCTCGGCTTTGTCCCGCTTGGGCCTCTTCGGCATTGGCCCCGATGCTGGTGGCAGCTCGCAACAGTTGACTGACCAACGAGCGCTCCACGCGGTGCCCCTTTTCCAACTTGCGGCAAAATTTCGCCACGCACACGGCGAAGGCAAACGTCCGCTCCCGGATGTCCCACGGTTTGTCTGGAGTCAACGAAGGCACTTTTTCCTTTTTCCTTTCGCCTTTTGCCTTACTGGGTCGTTTCTTCTCCCAGATACGCCTCGATCACCTTCGGGTTCTTCCGCACTTCCGCCGGGGTGCCCTCCGCGATCTTCACGCCGTAGTCGAGCACTGCGAGGCGTTCACAGATGCCCATGACGACCTGCATGTCGTGTTCCACAAGCAGGACGGCGAGGTGGTATTTGTCTTTGATGAAACGGATGAGCTTCATCAGTTCGACCTTCTCGGTGGCGTTCATGCCGGCGGCCGGTTCATCGAGCAGCAGCAACTTGGGCCGCGTGGCCAGCGCGCGGACGATTTCCAAGCGTCGCTGGTCGCCGTAGGGCAGGCTCTTCGCAGTCGCATGGGCCAAACTTTCGAGTTTGAAAATCTCCAGCAATTCCATGACTTGCGCAGTGATCGCTTTTTCCTCGTTACGAAATACCGGGCCACGCGTGAGCGAATGCACCACGCCGCTGACGACGTGCAAATGGAACGCCACGCGCACGTTGTCGAAGACGGAGAGCGAGGGAAACAGCCGGATGTTCTGGAAGGTGCGCGCGATGCCGTGCTCGGTGATTTCGTAGGGGGCCAGGCCGTGAATGTCATTGCCACCAAATGCGATGGTTCCCTCGGTCGGTTCGTAAACGCCGGTGATGAGATTGAAGACGGTGGTCTTGCCCGCGCCGTTCGGGCCGATCAAACCGAAAAGCTGTTCGGGTTGAATCTGCAGGTCCAGCGCGTTGACCGCCGTGAGGCCGCCGAAGCGGATTGTGCAACGGCGCACATCCAGCAGCGGGGTGGCGTTGGCGAGCGACATTTTCGTCGCCGACTAGACACGAAATTTGGACAACTTGTCCAGTTCGTGAATCGCCCGGCGGTGTCCAAATCTGACTCGGTCCGATGCGTGGCTGGCTACTTCGCCATCACGATTTCCAGCGTTTCCTCGCGCTTGTGCGGGGCGTTTTCCTCGACGGCCACATCGGGCCCAGCGGCGGGCGGAACGAGCGGGGTGGCGGACGCGCGGTCGGCAGCGGGCTCATCCTGCTTGTGGAACTTCACGCTCACGATCTTGCTCACGCCGTGCTCCTGCATGGTCACGCCGTAGAGGATGCTGGCGATGCCGATGGTGCGCTTGTTGTGCGTGATGATGACAAACTGCGAGTGGACGAGGAAGCGCTGCAACACACGGATGAAGCGGTTGATGTTCGACTCGTCGAGCGGGGCGTCCAGCTCGTCCAGCACGCAGAAGGGC
>RFVF01000111.1 GCA_009922615.1 Pseudomonadota bacterium | reverse complement strand
ATCCTGAGCCCGTTGCCCAACTGCAATGCAGTAGAAAACCGACCTGCCTTCAGCAGCTCAACTGCATGAAAACTCACCTCCTACTGCATCGTTCCGGCTGAGGAGGTCGGGCGGGCGCCGTGGCTTACGCCAGCATCTTTTGCACGACGTGGCCATGCACGTCCGTGAGGCGGAAGTCACGGCCCTGGTCGCGATAGGTGAGCTTCTCGTGGTCGAGGCCCAGCAGGTGCAGCAGGGTCGCGTGCAGATCGTGGACGTGGACCTTGTCCGTGGTGGCGTGGAAGCCGAATTCGTCGGAGCCGCCGAGCGTGAGGCCGGGCTTCACACCGCCGCCGGCGAACCACATCGAGAAACAATTCGGATGATGATCGCGGCCGTCGTTGCCGCCTTGCACCATCGGCGTGCGGCCGAATTCGCCGCCCCAGATCACCAGCGTGTCTTCGAGCAGGCCGCGCTCTTTCAAGTCCTTCACCAGCGCCGCGCTGGCCTTGTCCGTCTTGCCACACTGATCCTTCAAGCCACCGACGAGACCGCCGTGATGATCCCAAGCCTCGTGGAAAATCTGCACGAAGCGCACGCCGCGCTCAACGAGCCGTCGCGCCAGCAGGCAACTGCTCGCGAAGTTCGCTTTGCCCGGCTCCGCGCCATACATATCGAGCGTCGCCTTGCTCTCCTTCGACAAGTCCATCAGCTCCGGCGCGCTGGTCTGCATCCGATACGCCATTTCGAATGAGTTGATGCGTGTGGCGATCTCGGGGTCGCCCGTGACGGCGAGGCGCTTTTCATTGAGCCGCTTGATCGAGTCGAGCGAGTCGCGCTGCATCTGCGCGTCCACGCCTTTTGGATTCGAGAGGTAAAGCACGGGGTCACCGGTGCTGCGAAACATCGTGCCCTGATGAATGGACGGTAGGAAACCGTTGCCCCAATTCGACGCGCCGCCGCTCGTGCCCTTGCTGCCGGTGCTGAAGACGACGTAGGCGGGCAGGTCCGACGACACGCTGCCGAGGCCGTAGGTCGTCCACGCGCCAAAGCTCGGGCGGCCGAACTGCACCGAGCCGGTGTTCATAAAAATCTGCGCCGGCGCGTGGTTGAACGCATCGGAGTGGATGGACTTCACGACCGCGATGTTATCCGCGACGCCCGCGAGATGCGGCAGCAGCTCGGACAATTCCGCGCCGCTCTGGCCGTGACGCGCGAACTTGAACTTCGGCCCGAGCAACGTGGAGTTCGGGCTGATGAAAGCGGCGCGGTAATCCTTGATAAGTTCGGCCGGTGGCAGCTTGCCATCCCATTTCGCCAGCTCGGGCTTGTTATCGAACAGCTCGAGATGACTCGGCCCGCCGGCCATGAAGAGGTAGATGACGCGCTTGGCCTTCGCTTTGAAATGCGGCTGCTTCGGCGCGAGCGGATTTTCGCCGAGCGGTGCGGCAACCGCATTTTGTCGCAAGAGCTGTTGCAGCGCGATGGCTCCAAGCCCAACGCCGCATTGTTCGAAGAACCAGCGCCGCGTGACTTCCCGTGGGTCACGTCCGCGATTGAAATGAGTCGGAGAGTTCATGGCTATTCCTTCGTGATCGTTTCATCCAAGTTCAACAGCACGCGCGCGATGACAGTGTAGGCGGCGAGCTGCGTCGGCGTCGTGCCGGGCGACAGGTTTTTCGCAAGCTCGGCGGAACCGGTGGCAATTTCGCTCGGATTCAACCAGCCGTCGGCGATGCGTTGGGTCTGTTTCGCGAGCAAGCCCAGAAGTTCTCGTTTTTCATCCTCAGCCGGCAGGCGGGTGAGCACGCAGCGGAACGCATAGTTGATGCGGTGGGCGTCGGTCTTGCCGCCCTCGGCGAGCGAGCGGCGAGCGAGCGCCTGCGCGGCCTCGACGAAGAGCGGTTCGTTCAGCGAGACCAATGCCTGCAAAGGTGAGTTGCTGCGCAGGCGGCGCACGCAGGCTTGGTCTGCATTGGGCACATCGAAGGATTGCAGCGCGGGATACGGCGTCGAGCGGCGGCGGAACGTGTAGAGCGCGCGGCGGTATTTTTCCGCACCTTCTTCATCCTTCCACGGGAACGGTGCGTAGCTGGCAGGTGGTTGGAAGAGAAAGGCCGGCGCGGGCGGCATCACGCTGCGGCCGCCGATCTTCGCGTTGAGCAAGCCGCTCGCGGCGAGCGCGATGTCGCGGACGATTTCGCCCTCGACGCGGAAACGCGGACCGCGTGCGAGCAGACGGTTGCCGGGATCGCGCGCGAGCAACTCGGGCGTCAGTCGCGACGACTGCCGGTAGGTCGCGGAGTTCACGATGAGTCGGTGAAGGTGCTTGATGCTCCACGGCGGAGAACTTTGAGCTTCCCGCGCGGTCGGGGCCATGAACTCGCACGCCAGCCAGTCGAGCAACTCAGGGTGGCTCGGATCGAGGGCCTGCGTGCCGAAATCCTCCGAGGTGGGCACGATGCCGATGCCGAAGTAAGCCTGCCAGACGCGGTTCACGAACACGCGTGCGGTCGTCGGTGAACGCTTGTCTACCAGCCAGCGCGCGAAGGCGAGTCGGCCCGGTTCTTGAGTCGGGGCCAGCGGATGGAGGAACGCCGGCACGCCTGCGCTGACGGGCTGCGTTGGCCGGAGCCAGTCTCCGCGCTTGAGCATTGAAGTCACGCGCGGCTCGCTGCGCGCAGCCAAAGCGAGGGAGGATGAGGCCTCCGGCCATTGCTGCCACAGCGCCTCAATCTTCGCGTTCGCATCGCTCCACTCAGAAACCGTCGTGCGCCAGTAGCTGAAGATGGCCGCGACTTGCGTGGGCGTCCGCTGCTCGCGTGGCACGGCTAGCAGGTCGCGCACCTGCTTCGGCAACGGGTCAGCCTTCACGTCGCCGGAAGCCTTCGTCACACTGAGGCGGAAGCGGCCGAGGTTGTGGTTCATGTGGTCGTCGCTGTTCCAGCCGCCGTGATTTTGCTGGAGACCAATGCGCCACACCGTGCCGCCCGCGAAGCCGACCGGCTTGTCCGCGACGAAGACCGCCTTGCGCTCTTGGTTGCGCCGGCCCGGCCCGGCGTCGATGCCCCACGCGGTGTTGGCGTTGCCGTCGATGGCGAACTTGATAGGACCGTAAATGCGGCTGTTCGTGGATTTGTCGAAGTAGTTCGGTTCGAGCGGACGCTCGGGTTGCTCGTAGTCCGCGCTCGCACCGGACCATTTCACCTTCACCTTGTTCGTTGTGTTCTTTGCGTCGATGGCCTCGACGCTGAAATCGCTCAGTGCGCAGGTGCCGCGGAAGGAGCGGCCTGGCCCGCCGTAGGGCAGGTTTGGATCGTTGAGCAGTTCGAGGCGGAACGCGGTGACGCCGCTGAGGTCGTTCGTGGTGCGGAAATACTGGGTAAACTTTGTCGGCGCGTAGCCTTCCGCGAGGAGCGAGCCATCCTTGAGATGCTGGTAGCGCTGGCTCTTGTCGCCTTCCTGGTCGAGATTGCGCAGCACGATCCACTCGGGCTGATTGCCACTGACCGATTTCTCCCACGTGGCCATGCGCTGCTCCCAGTCGGGTGCGCGGTGCTTGAGGTCGGCTTCGATTTCATTCATCGCGCGGCGCAGGTCGGCGACCTTCATCTGCTGCTCCGGCGTGTGGTAAGCCGGCCGCGCCTCGTGGTCGTTGTTCAAGAACGCGAAGAGCCGGTAATACTCCTCCTGCGTGAGCGGGTCGTATTTGTGCGAGTGGCACTGGCCGCACTGAATTGTCAGGCCGAGGATGCTCTTCCCGATGGTGTCCATGCGGTCGAACATCGCGTCCATGCGGAACTGCTCGGGATCGATCGCACCCTCCATGTTCACCATCGAGTTGCGGAGGAAGCCCGTGGCGGCGACTTGCTCGAGTGTGCGGCCCGGCAGCAAATCACCCGCGAGTTGTTCAATGATGAAGCGGTCGTAAGGCACGTCGCGGTTGAAGGCGTTGATCACGTAGTCGCGATACGGCCATTGCTCGCGCGACATGTCTTTCTCGTAGCCGTCGCTGTCCGCGTAGCGCGCGGCGTCGAGCCAATGCCGACCCCAGCGCTCGCCATAGTGCGGTGAAGCCAGCAGCCGCTCGACCTGCTTCGCATAGGCGTCCTTGGATTTGTCGGCGAGGAAGGCGTCTGCCTCCGCGATGGTGGGCGGCAGACCGGTGAGGTCGAGGTGCAGGCGACGCAGCAACGTCAGCTTGTCCGCCTCCGGTGAGGGCTTGACCTTCTCCCGCTCCAGCTTCGCGAGCACGAAGTTGTCGATTGGATTTTGGATTTTGAAACTGGCGCTTTGAACTTTCGGAACCGCCGGCCGTTGCGGCGTGACGAAGGCCCAGTGCGGTTGCGCGGCACTGCGGCTCAGGGCGTCCGGCCAGTTCGCGCCCTGATCGATCCACGCGCGGAGCAGCGCGATCTGCGCGGCGGAGAGCGGCTCGCCTGCCTGCGGCATGCGCTCGTCGGGCTTCGGGCTGGAGACGAGCTGGATCAAGTGGCTCGTGCCGCTGCTGCCCGGGACGACGGCAGGCTGGGTCGATTCGCCGCCGCGCAGCACCACGGCCTTGTCGTCGAGCCGCAAGCCGGACTTTTGTTTGCGCTCGCCGTGGCATTCGTAACAACGGCTGGCGAAGATGGGCTGGATGTCGCGGGTAAAATCGACTTTGTCCGCCGCGGGCGTCGGGAGGGCACCGAGCGCCAGCAGGAGCAAGCAACCGAGACGGGCTTTCATGGGCGGCAAATTCTCGCATGGACTCCGGAGAATCCAGCCATTTATGGCGTTGTATTCACCATCATGTGGCTTCTCCAACGACACTGGAGCGCGAACTTCAACCCAGCCCGCTGGCGGATTTCGCACGTTGCAAGACTTTCGTCGCCACGGCGCGGGCTTTCTCAGCTCCGTCGCGCAGGATTTGCCGGACGTGATCCTGATTCGCGGCCAGCTCCGTGCGGCGGGTGCGCGCGGCGGCGAAGTGCTGCCAGTAGTGTTCGAAGAGGGCCTTCTTCAGGTCGCCGTAGCCGAGGCCGCCCGCGCGGAGCCGGTTTTCGTAATCGGTCGCCACGTCGGCGGGGGCGACGAGTTTCAGCAGTTGCACGGCGAGGTTTTTGTCTGCATCAGGCTTCGGTTCGGCGGGCGTGCGCGAGTCCATGACGATGCCCATGATCTTCTTCCGCGTGGCTTTTTCCTCGCCGAAGATCTCGATGGTGTTGCCGTAGCTCTTGCTCATCTTCTGCCCGTCGAGGCCGGGCACGGCGGCGCCTTCCTCGCGGATGCGTGGCTCGGGGATGACGAAGGTCTGGCCGTATTGCTGGTTGAACTTGCCGGCGATATCGCGCGTGACCTCGAGGTGCTGCTTCTGGTCTTTGCCGACAGGGACGAGGTTGGAGTCGAACGCGAGGATGTCGGCGGCCATGAGCACGGGATAGGCAAAAAGGCCGTGGTTCACCGAGCCAATCTCACCATCGCCGAGCTTGGCTCGGCGACCTCCGGCACGTCCGACTGCACCCAGAACACGCACCGGGCGGGGTCGAGGCCACAGGCGAGGAAGTCCAGCGCCACGTCGAGCGTGTATTGGCGACGGAGCTTGGCGTCCGTGAGCGAGGTCATCGAGTGGTAGTTCGCGATGAAGTAAAACGCCTCGCCCTGCTGTTGCAGCTCGATGGCCGGGCGCATCGCCCCGAAGTAGTTGCCCAAGTGCAGCGCACCGGAAGGCTGGATGCCGGTCAGAATTCGCATGGGTCGAAGGCTAGCGAAGCGGCGCGGCGACGCGAAGTGCAAACGGTCACTTGCCCTCGAGCTTCAGCAAATACCCGTGCGTCGCACTGCCGGCATCGTGCGCGTCCTGCACCACGAGGAAGTATCGGCCCGTCGCCGGCAGGGTGAACGCCAGGCGCGGATCGCGGTCGCCGGGGGAATCATCGGCGGAGGCGAGCAGCGTGTTGCGCGCGTCCCAAAGCGTGAGCGTGGCATCGAGCGGTGAGCCGAGCCGCGCGGCGAGGATTTCGGCGGTGATGCGTTGGCCGGCTTTGCCCTCGAACGCGAAGACATCAACGTCCTGCGGGGCCTGAATGCGGCCACGCAGGGTTGTGGGCAGCGTGAGCATCTGGGGCTTGGAGAAAGAGCCGTTGTCCTCGACTTCCTCCGCGAACGCTCCGGGACGCAGCACCGCGAGCTTGGCGGGCGTGGATTTGCCGTCAGGCGTCTCGACAAAGAAGGCGGCCTCGTCACCCTTGAAGTCGACGGGCACGAAAACCTCGGCCTTCACCTGTGTGTCGCCGAAGCGCTCCTTCTTCTGGTTCTGCGGCACGTCGGCCTTGCCTTTCGCGGTGATGCGGGCGGTCACGGCGGCGTCGGAGAAGGGCAGCGCCTTGGCGGTGTCGAGGTTCAAGCCGCGGATTTCCACGATGTTGGTTTTACCGGCAACGATACCAAGCGGCACGGCTACCACGACCCGGGGGAGTTTCTCCTCGGACTTCTTTGCGTCCTGCGCGGAGCCTTCGACCAGCAGCAAGGCCATCGCCACGGAAAACAGAAGTTCGAACCGCAGCACAACAGGAAGAGGCGAGCCGACGATCATGTCACATTACCTTCTTCGCCTCGGGTCGGGGCGTTTCTTTGAGCACGCGGGCGATGATGGCATCGACTTTGATGCCCTCGGCCTCGGCGTTGAACGTGGGCACGATGCGGTGGCGCAGCACGGGCGCGGCGAGAGCTTCAATATCCTCAAGCGTGACGTGGAAGCGGTTGCGCAGCACGGCACGGACCTTGCCGCCGAGAATGAGCTGCTGGCACGCGCGCGGGCCGGGGCCCCAAGCGATGAGTTCCTTCGTGAAGGCGGGCGCGTCCGTATCTGTGGGCCGCGCGCGTCGCACGAGATCGAGCACGAAATCCGTGACGTGATCCGGCACGGGGACTTTGCGCACAGTCTTCTGGATGGCGATGACTTCCTCGCCGGTGATGACCGGGTCCACGTCGGCCGAGTAGGCGCTGGTGGTGCGTTTGATGATTTCGCGCTCCTCCTCGCGGCTCGGGTAGTCCACGCGCACATGAAACATGAAGCGGTCCTTCTGCGCCTCGGGAAGCGGGTAAGTGCCTTCCTGCTCGACGGGATTTTGCGTGGCGAGGACGAAGAACGGCTGGTCGAGCTTGTAGGTGCGTCCACCGACGGTCACGCAGTGTTCCTGCATCGCTTCGAGGAGCGCGGCCTGCGTCTTGGGCGGTGAGCGGTTGATCTCGTCGGCGAGGATCATTTGCGCGAACAGCGGGCCCTTGAGGAAGGTGAGATTGCGCCGGCCCGTCGCGGCGTCCTCCTGAATCACGTCGGTGCCGGTAATGTCGGCGGGCATGAGGTCGGGCGTAAACTGCACGCGGCGGAAGCTCAGTTGCAGCGCGTCGGAAAGCGTCTTGACCATGTAGGTCTTGGCCAAGCCTGGCACGCCTTCGAGCAGGCAATGGCTGCGCGCGAAGATGGCGATGAGCAACTGCTCGATGACTTCCTCCTGCCCGACGATGAGCTTGCCCACCTCCGCGGTGACGCGTTGATAGGCTTCCGTGAGGCGGCGGGCGAGCCGGGCGTCATCGCTGTCGGAGCCAACCGCGCGCACGTCGGCCCTGGGAGTCGCCGATGGCACGGGCGGCGGTGGGGGAAGCGAACTGGCGGACACGACCTTGGGCGGCGGCGGCGGAGCAGCCGGCGCGTCGGGTAATTGCGACACCTTCAGGCAGGTCGGGCAGCGGAACTCCGTGCCCGCCAGCGCGGCTTCCACGCGAAACTCCTGTTCGCAGAGCGGGCATTTGAACGCGATGTCCATCGGTGAATCTCGGCGCGAGCGTGCCGGAAACGGGCGCGGAGGGGAAATTCTTTCGCGCTGCAGCCCGGCCGACGCGGCGCACGGGGCGTTGGAAAAACTGCTTGCCGCACTTCCGCGCGAACCGGAAGATCGCAGCGTCTCAACCAATTCATTTACGAACTACCACTCATGAGCGCCGAAGCCCGCCTTGCCGAACTCAAACTCGAACTCCCCGCCGCCCCCAAGCCCGCGCATGTTTACAAGCCCGTCGTCATCGTCGGGAACCTGTGCTACGTCTCAGGCCACGGCCCGCTCAAGACGGACAAGACCATGATCACCGGGCTGGTCGGCAAGGACTTGAATTTGGAGCAGGGCCAGTTCGCCGCGCGGCAATGCGGCCTGGCGATCCTCGCCACCGTGCGCAACGAGCTGGGCAGCCTCGACCGGGTGAAGCGCCTCGTGAAGACGCTGGGCATGGTCAACAGCGCGCCGGACTTTTATCAGCAACCCGCCGTGATCAATGGCTTCAGCCAGCTCATGGCGGATGTGTTTGGTGCGGACCACGGCGTCGGTGCCCGCAGCGCCGTGGGCATGGGCCCGCTGCCGGGGAACATCGCGGTGGAGGTGGAGTGTATTTTTGAGCTGCGCTGAAGTGCGATGGCGGCTGCGCCGCTCACCGAGCGCCCAAACGTTACTCACACATCACACAGCTTCACCGCTTCGTTGAGCGACTTGACGTGGTCGCGCAGGGGGATGAATTCCTGACCCACATAGCCGGTGTAGCCGGTCTCCGCGATGGCGCGCATGATGGGCGGATAATTGATCTCCTGCGTATCGTCGATCTCGTTGCGGCCCGGATTTCCCGCCGTGTGGTAGTGCGCGATGTAGTCCTTGTATTTGCGGAGCCGCGCGATGACGTCGCCGTGCATGATCTGCACGTGGTAGATGTCGTAGAGCACCTTCACGTAAGGCGAGCCGACGGCTTTGAGAATGTCGATGCTCACGTCCATGTTGTCGGCGTAATAGTCCGGGTGGCCCTTCATCTCGACGGCGACCTTGGAGTTCAGCATCTCGAGCGCGACGGTGACCTTCTTCGCCTCGGCGAGGGGCGCGATCTTCTTCAAGCCCTCGACCGTGTTCTTAAAAGCCTCCTGCGGGTCGAGTCCCTTGCGGAAGCCGGAGAACGTGATGACGCTGGGCACGCCATGCGTGGCGCATTGTTCGATGCGTTGCTCCAGCACTTTCAGACACTCGGCGTGCTGGTCCTTTTGCGCAAACCCTTTAGCGAAGCCGTGACTGCCGGCGATGGCGCACTTCAGGCCGAGTTCTTTGAGCATCGGCCAGTGCTCGGGGCCGACGAGCTCGACGGACTTGATGCCGAATTTCACGGACCACTTGGCGAGGTCAGGGATTGTGAGCGGGCGAAAGTTCCACGTGACGACGGATTGGTTGATGCGTCCGTTCTTCGCGACGTAGAAGTCGCCGGCGTCGGCGGCGCGAACTTTGGACGGCGAAAGGACGGCTGCAGCTCCGGCGATGGTGGCTGCGGTTTGCAGGGCGGAACGGCGGGTGGTTTTCATGATCCAGTTTGAGAATGTTTACACGTCGCAAATTTTCACGCCTTGCTTCAGGGAGGCGAGGGCATCGGGGCGCTTGGGGATGAACTCCTGGCCCACATAGCCGGTGTAGCCCGTGGCCTGGATGGCGCGGATGATCGCGGGGTAATTCAACTCCTGGGTGTCATCGATCTCGTTGCGGCCGGGCACGCCACCGGTGTGATAGTGGGCGAAATACTGGTGGTCGCGTTTGATGGTGGTGATCACGTCGCCCTCCATGATCTGCATGTGGTAGATGTCGTAGAGCAACTTGAAGTGCTCGGAGCCGATATCCTTGCAGAGCGCGATGCCCCAGCCGGATTTGTCGCACTGGTAGTCCTTGTGGTTCACCCGGCTGTTGAGGAGCTCCATCACGAGTGTCACGCCGCTCTTCTCGGCGAGCGGCAGGATACGCTTCAAACCAATGGCGCAGTTTTTCCGGCCGGTCTCGTCATCCAAGCCGTCACGTTTGCCCGAGAAGCATATGAGTTTCTTGAAGCCGGCGGCGGCACACTGCTGAATGCGTTCGGTGTAAATTTCCACCAGCGTATCGTGGTGTTCGAGGCGGTTGAAGGCCTTGGGAATCGTGCCGATGCCGTTCTTTTGCGGGAAACTGACCATCGCGCAGTGCAGGCCGTATTGCTTGATCGTGGCGAAGTCCTTCGGGTCCAGCAGTTCGATGGACGAGAGCCCGATGTCCTTCGCGGACTTGCAGAGGTCTTCGAGCGCGATCTTCGGGTAGCACCATTTGCAGACGGAGTGGTTGACGCGCGTTTTGGCGGCGGCATCGGCGGCATCCAGACGCTGGGCGAGCGCGGCCGTGGTGGTCGCGGCGAGGGCCACGCGGGACAGGGCGGAACGGCGAGACAGAGTTGGTTTCATGGCAGAATAGATTCGGGCGGCTACGTGCGGGCAGTTCAAACCCCGCCGTGCCCGCCGTCAAACGAATGTTTTGCCGCTGTCCCAAGGCTGCCGCGCAACGCTTGCATTCTTTTTCACCACGGCCCAATGTCCCCGACGCTTTTCATCCGGCGTAAACAATCGCCGCATCGCTAATGAGCCAACAGCCCGAGACTGAACTGGATTTGGAACTGCAACTTCTCCCCGCGTGGGCGAAGCAGAACACCGACACGAACCGCTTTGCCCATTACCGTGGCGACGAGGAAGCCGGCGGCGGCGCGCGCAAAGGCCGCGGCGACCGTTCCTTTGGCCCCCGCCCGCCCCGCCGCGATGGGCCCGGGGGTGGCACGCGTCGCGATGGACCCGGCGGTCCGCGCCCCGGCGGCGGCCCGCGTCGTGATGGTCCTGGTGGACCTCGTTCCGGCCCCGGCGACCGACGGGACCGCCCGTTCCGTGGTGACCGCCGCGATGAACCGCGCCGCGAAGCGCCCGCGCCGTTGCCCGACTTCGACGTGAGCCTCATGCCCGAGGAAAAGGGCGTCGAAGGCCTCGCGCGCCAGATCAAGCTCACCGGTCGCGCCTATCCGATCTTCGACATCGCGCACCTGATCCTCAAGAAGCCCGACCGGTTCACGATCACCTTCGCCGTCATTAAAACCGGCGAGACGGTGGCCGCGCCGCTCTTCCTCTGCACGCTGGACGACACGCTCTGGCTCTCCGAGGCGGAGGTCATGGGGCACTTGCTCAACAAGCATTTCAACACCTTCTACTCCACGGAGAAGATCGCGGGGGAAGCACCCAAGGGCACCTACACCTTTGTCGCGCAATGCGGCATGAGCGGCATCATCCTCGGCCCGCCGAACTACCACGACTACCAGACCAAGCTGCACAAGCTCCACACCGAGCGCTTCCGCCGCATGCCCTTCGACATGTTCAAGGCGCGCGTCAAGATCGTGCGCGACGAGGCCGTCGTGAAGCAATGGATCGAAGAAACCAGCGTCAAGACGGAGTTCACCGCGCTCAACGTTCCCGAGGCCGTCAAGTTCACCAAGCGCGAAGAGGTCGAAGCCCACTTCAAGGCCACCCATTTGCCGAACCTCCTCAAGTCCGTCGCCTCGCACACGCTCATCGGCGCGAACGTCGGCCAGTCTTCCCCCACGATCCGGCGCATCTACAGCCTGGTGGTCGAGGATCAGGTGCGCTTCCCGCTCAAGCTGGTCAACACGCTCTGCACGTCGTTCAGCCGGCACGGCCTGCATTTCTTCAAGGTCAACAAGACCATCACGCACGTTTCCGTCGCGCGTCCGACTTACCTCGACATGGAGGCCACGCCGGTGTCGCCGAACCTGCGCAAGCTCATCGAGTTCATCGACGCCACGCCCAAGTGCACCCGCCGCAAGATCTACGAAGCACTCGCGCCCGCGCCGACCGTCATCACGCTCCCCGTGCCCGGTGAAGGCCAGCCCGCCGCCGCGCCCGCTTCCACCGAGCCGACCGCCGAGCAGTCCGCCATCAATAGCGACCTGCACTGGCTGGTCCATCAGGGCCACGTCATCGAGTTCGCCAACGGCCTCATCGAGACCGCCAAGAAGCCGCAGCCCAAGCCCGCTCAGGCTCCCAAGCCCCCCGGCGCGCCTAGGCCCGACCGCGCTCCGCGCGCCGAGCGTCGCTACTTACCCGCCCACGTGGGCCTGCCGTTGCTCGTGGGCTGAACCGTCCCCTTCAGCAAAAACCCGGAGTGCGAGCGATCGCCTCCGGGTTTTAGTTTTGCTGGGTCGGTGAGAGTGCCTGTCAGCTTCAGTCCGCCGCGATGCGAAAAAACGCGCGCGGAGTGTTGCCGGGCAGCGTGACGGTGACATCGCGATCATTGCCGTCGCCGGTGAAGCTTTGCTGTGTCTGCCACGTGGGGTCAGTAAGGGCGTTCTTGAATTCCACCCGGTAGCTGCGCTGGGCAGTTGTCGGGAGGCGGAAGCGGAAGTTCCCTGCGCTGAAAATGATTTGGCCCAGACTCGGAGCGACCAGCGGGGCCGGCGAATCCATGCTCAGGCGGGCGACGCGCCATTGCGAATTGCCGCCCACGGAGTTGAACGTGCCGCCAATCCAGAGGCTCCCATCGGGTGCGAAATCCATCGCGACGACCGCGCCGCCGGAGGGGGTTCCGAAGCCGTTTCCCGGCCAGAAGGGGTCCACCGTATCATTGGTCAGCAGGCGCTGAAAGCCGGTGCCGCCGTAGAGCAGGTTGCCGCCCGGCTGCCGGGCGAGGACGCCCCCGAGGTTGACGGGCGGAAGAGTGACGGCGTCCAACGTGCCATCGGCCCGCACGCGGGCGAAGTAGTTCCGGGTCACGATGGTGGCCGCCGCCGGAGCAGCGATGGCGTAGAAGCTTCCGGCGAGGCAGATGGCGCCATCGGGTTGAACCACCAGACTGCTGACCCCCACCCCGCTGCCGATGGTCACGACATTGAAGGCGGTGTCCAGTGAGCCATCGGAGTTGAGTCGTGCGAGGTTCGTGCGGCCCACGCTGCCAACCATGCCGAAGTTGCCGCCGACGAGCAGCTTTCCGTCGGCTTGGAAGGCGAGGGTTTGCAGGCCGAAGGGGTAGGTTTGGAAAACACTATTGCTAAGACTCGGGCGGAAGGAGGTCTGAAACACGCCGTTGGAATCCAGCAAGGCCAGTGCGCGCTGAAGCTGTCCGGCCACATTTGTAAACGTTCCGGCTACGGCGATGGCTCCGTCGCTCGGGCGGATGGCGAAGGTCGTGACGTTGTGGTCAATGTAGCGGCTGGCATTGGGGCTGCCGGCCTGGAAGGTTTCGTCCAGCGAGCCGTCCGCATT
>RFVF01000012.1 GCA_009922615.1 Pseudomonadota bacterium | reverse complement strand
GCTGACGAGGTCCATCACGCGCAGGCCCACGCGCGCGGCCTTGTCGCCGTAGCAGGGGCCGATGCCACGTTTGGTGGTGCCGATCTTGCCCTTGCCCTTGGCCAGCTCTCGCGCGCCGTCGAGTTCGCGGTGATACGGCAGAACCACATGCGCGGTCTCGGAGAGTAGCAAGTTGTCGGGTGAAACGCGCACCCCCAGTTTTTCCAAGCCATCCAGTTCCTTGACGAGGCCGATGGGGTCAAGCACCACGCCGTTGCCGATGACGCAGGTCTTTTTCTTCCGCAGGATGCCGGAAGGGATGAGGTGCAGGACGAACTTCTGCCCGCCCACGATGACCGTGTGGCCGGCGTTGTTGCCGCCGGCGTAGCGGACGACGATGTCCGCGTCCTCGGTCAGGACGTCAATGATCTTGCCTTTGCCTTCGTCGCCCCACTGGGCGCCGACGAGAATCGTGTTGGCCATAACTCAAATCAAACTGCGGCAATAAAAAGGCCCCGAATTGTAAACTCATTCGGGGCCAACCGCGTGGTATTTACACGCGGACGCTAGGAAGGCAGCCGGGTGAAGTCAATGCCTGTTTCCGTCGTTGGGCGGCCGGCACCCACTCTTTCTATTTCAAGCCGATGCTGCTTGAGCGCTTGGCGATTTTGCGGCTCGTCAGCACCTTCGTCACTGTGCCGGTCTTGAGATATTTTTGCTTCACCTTGTCGAGGATGGCGTCGCGATGGTCGTAGAGGCGCTTCAGTTTGCGGGGCTTCACGCGCGAGAGCATGTAGGCGGTGAGCAGGGGAAGTGCGATGGTCGAGTCGGTGTAGCAGACCACGGAGTCGGGGAGCTTGTCGGGATCCACCTTGCCCCAACTCACGGCCTCGGCGGGTGTCGCGCCCGAGAGGCCGCCGGTGTCGGGGCGGGCATCGGTGACCTGGAGGAAGTAGTCGTGGCCTTTTTCCTGGATGCCGAGGACTTCCTGAATCTGCGGCTCGGTCTGGAGCATGAAGTTCTTCGGGCTGCCGCCGCCGAGGATGAAGACGCTGCTGGTGTGGCCGGTTGACTTGGCGTGATAGACGATGGCGGCGGTCTGGTTCACGTCGCGGTTCACGTCGGGCAGGAGCGCCGAGCCGCGCATGGCCATGGCGGCGACGTTCATGCCGATGCTGGAGTCGCCGGGGCTGCTGGTGAAGATGGGGATGCCGCACTCATAAGCCGTCGCAAGGACGGAGGAATCTTTCAAGCCGAGCTTTTTGCCCCGCGCGGCGACGTATTTGCCGAGGAGGTAATGGAATTCATCCGTGCCCATGGCGCGCTGGAACTCGGGGCCTTGGATGACCTCGCGCACGAAGGCGTCAGTGTCGAGCAGGACGTTGTAATCAAACAGCACATCGTAGATGCGGATGACGCCATCGCGATGCAGTTCCGTGTCGTCGAGGAACGGCGTGCCGCTGTGGAGCTGCATGTCCAGACCGAAGTGAAGATCGTGATAAAGGTTCGCGCCGGTAGAAATGATCCAGTCCACGAAGCCCGCCTTCATCAGAGGGATCAGGCAGCTCTTGCCCAGTCCCGCCGGTGTCAGCGCGCCGGTGAGGCTCATGCCGATAAAGCCGTCCTTGGGCAGCATTTTCTTCGCGAGCAACTGGCTTGCTTCGCGCAGGCGGCCGCCGTTGTAGGCGAGCATGACCTGGTCGATGAGGTCGGCGGCGGAGATGTCCTTGCCGACGCCGAGGGGATTGAGGCGCGGGTAGGCGGCGAATTTTTTGGAAATTTTGTGGCCGGTGTTCTTGCTCATAAGCGCGGCGAGTGTTGCGGAAGGAAACGCAAAGGCAAGTGGAGTTTGAGGTGGTCGAACTACTAACTGACACTGACCTGCACGGGTGAAGACCTTAAAGCCGAGGAGCGAGAAACGGGCAGAGTGGTCCCTTGCACGCTTCGGATTAGTGCGCTTCAGTGCCGGTCAGTGGCTCGGCTGAACTCCCAGCGCGAAAGTCAGTTGTTCGGCCGCCACCAGCGCTTCCGCGTCGAAGCTCAGGTCGCGCAGCGTCGCGGCAAATTCCGCCGCGAAGCCGTGGGTGGTGAAGACCCGGCGCGGGCGCACTTGACGGACGAGCTCGATCAGCTCGTTGAAATCCGCGTGGTCGCTCAACGGGAACGCCGCGTCCACGCCAGAGCGATACTTGCAACTGCTCTCCATCGCCCAGCCGGTGGCGACGGCGAGCCGACACGGTCCGAATGCAGTGCGTTGGGGCGACTGCGCGAAGGTGGGCGGGCAGATGAGGACTCGGCCCGCGTTCGGTGTCCCGCCTTCAGGTGGTCGAGCGCCGCTGCCGCCTGAAGGCGGGACTCCAAACCCAGCGTCGTCGAGTGCTTCATAAGCGCCGAGCCGCACGCCGCACTGCTCGTAGATGCGAGCAAGGGGGAGCGCCGCTGCGTGCACTGCGAAGCGCAAGCCGCTGTTGGCGAGAAGGCAGAGAAGTTCCTGCGCCTTGCCGAGCGTCCAGCCGAGGAGCACGGGCGTAGCGTGAGCGGCCAAGGTGTGGTGGCAGAATTGCAGAATGTCCGCCGAGACTTGCGATACCGGCGGGAAAACATATTCCGGCCGACCAAACGTGGTTTCCATCACGAGCCAGTCGCAGTCGCGCGCGAGGGTGAAGTCGCATGGTTCGCACGCCGGACTCGGCCGCAGACGGAAGTCGCCCGTGTAGAGCAGCGAGCCGCCACGCCATTCCACCAAGACCATCGCGCTTCCAAGAATATGCCCGGCGGGCAACAGCGTGAGCGCGAAATCGCCTTGCGGCCCGCTGAACTCCGTGCGCTCGCCAAAGCGCAGCACGCGCTCCTCGCGCTGGCCGCCGAGGCGTGCGCGGAGCAAACGCGCGGTCGGCTCGGTGAGGATGACGCGGCGGTGCCGGGCGATATGATCGGAGTGCGCGTGGCTGACGACGACCCATTCATCCGCGCGCCGGGCGTCATGAGCGTCGAGCCACAGTGCGAGTTCGGGAAAATGCACCGCGCCTTTGGTGAACTGAAACGGTCGGGCGCGCGGCGGCATCGGTGACAACAATCGCGGGCCGAGCTGGAAGGTTCAATGCCGGGTGCATGCGTGTCGGCGGTTGCCACCCGTCAGCCGGCCCTCACGCCGTTGGTGCCTCGGCCTTGCTGTTCCCGGCGAGCTGCGCGCCGGCGCGCCGGCAGAGCGTCACGAATTCTTCCTCAGACAGGCTCAGCCGCCGGCCGCGCCGGTGCAGCACGCCCCAGTTGCGCGTGAGTTTGCGCCGGCCCAGCGGGAGCGCGACGAGTTTGCCGCTAGCCAGTTCCTCGCGTGCCACCCACGGCGCCAGGATGCTCACGCCCAGACCGAGCCCGACCATTTCCCGGATCGCGCTCATGCTGCCGACCTCCATCATTTTGAGCAGCGTCATGTCTTCGTGGCGGAAGTAGCCTTCCACCAAGCGCGACGTGTAGCTCGAACGGCTGTAGAGGATGTAAGGCTGCGTCGCAATTTCCTCGCGCACCACGCGGCCCGCGACGGCCCACGGGTGCTGCGCGCTGACGAGGAATTGCAATTCATCGCTGAACAACGGAATGAACTCCACGCCGGCTTCGGGCCCCGGTTCGAGACTCAACACCAGATCTGCGTGGCCGTTGTGCAGCAGTTCGATTGCTTCGCTCATGTCCGCCGAGGCCACGGTGACCTGGCATTGCGGATACTTTTCCTTTTGTTGCACCAGCACATTGGGCAGCAGCGCTTCGCATGCGGCCTCGCTCGTTGCGAGCCGCAAATGTGTGCGGCCCCATTTGCCGAGCCGTTCCAGCGCGGCGCGGGCCTGGGTCATTTCAGCGAGAATTCCTATGGCGTGATGCAGGAGTTGTTCACCGGCCGGTGTGAGCGCGACGGATTTGCCCACCCTGTCAAAAAGGCGACAGCCCACGTCTTCCTCCAGCGCCTTGATGGCGTGGCTGATCGCGGACTGGGTGAGGAACAAATCCTTCCCCGTCCGCGTGAAACTACCCGTGTTTGCGAGGGTGACGAAGGCGCGGAGCTGTCGGCTGTCGAGGGGTTCGCTCATGCTAATAATTTAGTTCATCTCTTGCCGGAATATCTCTCAGCAGCCTCCGGGCCATGATTCGCAGGGGTTGGCATTCCCGCCGCTTAAACTCACGGCGAGTGAAACAACTCACACGGAACAAATCGATCACATGAACCAGCCGCCGTCCTCGCTCCTCCAGCCACACACATCACGTCGCCGTTTCCTCAGCCGCGTCGGTCAAGCCCTTGGCGCGGGCGCACTGCTCGGCGGCCTGCCGCGCGGCTGGGTCGGCAGCGTGTATGCTAGCGACGCCCCCGAGACGGCGAAGCTCCGCTGCGGCATGATTGCGCTGACCGACTGCTCACCACTGGTTATCGCGGCGGAAAAGGGCCACTTCAAGAAGTTCGGCTTGGACGTGACCATCGCTAAGGGCGCGAACTGGGCCGCCATCCGCGACGCGCTTTCCTCGGGTGACAACCAGCTCACGCACATGCTCATCGGCATGCCCATCGCCAGCACCATGGGCCTGCTCGGCTCGCCAAAGAAGCCGATGATCGTGCCGTGGCTACTGAATCGAAACGGTCAGGCCATCACGCTCAAGGCCGAGTGGAAGGGCAAAGTCGGAGCGGACCCGAAGGCGCTGAAACCTTTCGTCGAGAAGGCCAAGAAGCTCGGCGAACCGCTCACCTTCGCCATGACCTTCCCGCCCGGCACGCACGCGATGTGGATGCGCTACTACCTCGCCGCCGGCGGCATCAACCCAGACAAAGATGTCTCCCTCATCACCGTCCCGCCGCCGCAGATGGTCGCCAACATGAAGATCGGCAAGATGGACGGCTACTGCGTCGGCGAGCCGTGGAACGCCCGCGCCATCGCGGACAAGATTGGTTTCACCAGCGTCACCACGCAGGATATGTGGAAGGATCACCCGGAGAAGGTCTGCGCATTCACCGCCGAGTTCGCGGAGAAAAATCCCAAGACCGTGAAGGCCGTGCTCAAGGCCCTCCACGAAGCCAGCGTGTGGCTCGACGACCTAAAGAACCGCCCCGAACAGTGCGAGATCGTCAGCAAGCCCAACTACATCAACTGCGACAAGGACATCATCCTCGGCCGCCTGCTCGGCAAGCTCGATTACGGTGATGGCCGTGCGAAGCAAGACGAGTTCCCCATGCACTTCAGCCAGCGCAACTGCAACTACCCGCAGCCGAAGTTTGCTGCTTGGTGGCTAACGCAGTTTCGCCGCTGGGGCATGGTCACCGGTGCGCCCGACTACGCCGGCGTCGCCAAGCAAGTCATGCGCGGCGATCTCTACACCGAGGCCATGAAGGAAATCGGTGTGACCGACCGCGCGCAGGACGACACCGGCTGGGAGATGTTCGACGGCGTGAAATTCGACCCGAAGGGTGACTTGGAGGCGTATGCGAAGGGTTTCGCCGTGAACTCGGTGAAAGGGTGAACCGGAAGCGAGTGTTTAGTAATTAGTCACCAAGGACCTGAGCCCGCAAGCCCCACGCACCACCTACTAAACACTAATTACTAATCACTTCCAGTGTCACCCTCAGCCCCCAACCCCCGCGCGCTCTGGGCGCAAGCCCTTCGCCAGCGCTCCGTCTGGCTGCGCGCGGTGCGGCTGGGTTTGTCCGTCGGCTGCCTGCAAGCGGTGGTGAACCAAGGTGATCACTGGTTCAGCGGCGCGGTAGACCGGGCCGTCGTCATCAAGAGCATCGTTTCCCCGTTGATCGGCTTCACGCTTGTGCTGGTGTCAGCTGCCGAAACGTGGGTCCACGGCACCGCCTCTTTGGAAACTGAAAACTAGAACCTGAAAACTTCCGCCGCATGAAATCATTCAAGCTCGACTGGCTCATCCTTCCGCTCCTCGGCATTGCCGTGGTCCTTCTCGCGTGGCAAATCTCCTGCAAGACGTGGGCAAAAGAGCTGCCCTCGCCCGCAAAGACTTGGGATGCGAGCAAGGACTACGTGCTCAAACCGTTCGAGAAGCGCGGCGAGATGGACCAAGGCATCCTGCGCTTCACTTGGTATTCCCTCGTGCTCGTGGCCAAGGGCTACGCCATCGCGCTGGTCGTCGGCACGCCGATTGGATTCTTCCTCGGACTCTCGAAGGCGTTCACGAAGACGTTCGATCCCATCATTCAGGTTTTGCGCCCCGTCTCGCCGCTCGCGTGGCTGCCGCTCGGGTTGGTGTTGTTCCTCGGCGCAGGCAAGCAAGCGAGCGAGATGGGTGCGCTCTTCACCATCGCGATCTGCGCGATGTGGCCCACTGTGCTGAACACCGCCGTGGGTGTGCGCGCCGTGCCGCAGGACTACCTGAACGTCGCGAAGGTGCTGAAACTCTCGCGCTGGAAGACGCTCACCAAGGTGCTCATCCCCGCGACGCTGCCGTATATGTTCACGGGCTTTCGTCTCAGCCTGGGCATCGCGTGGTTGGTGATCGTCGCTGCGGAAATGCTCACCGGTCGCCCCGGCGTGGGCGGCTTCCTCTGGCAGGAATACAACGCGCTCCTCTACGAGCACATCATCCTGTGCATCATCACTATTGGCGTCGTGGGCTTCATCCTTGATCGCTTGATGAGCCTCGTGGAGTCGCGCTTCAAGACGGCTTAAATCTTATGAAATCTAACCGCACTGCCCGCCCGTCCCGGTCCCTCGTGAAAAAATCGGCCGTTGCCCTTGGTCAGATGGTCCGCGTGTTGAAACATCCGCGCGCTACTGGGGCTCCTCCGGTTGTCGCGCTCAAGCTCAGAGCGCCCGCTGCGAAGGAAGTCTTTGTCGCCGGCTCGTTCAACGGCTGGCAAGTCGGCGCGACGCCGCTGCGGCTGGCCCAGGGTGGCGAATGGCTGGGTGAGCTCAAACTCAAGCCGGGTCGTTACGAATACCTTTTCATCGTCGATGGCACTTGGCTCCCGGACCCGGCCGCGAGCGAAGTCGCGCCGAACCCGTTCGGTGGATGGAATTCGGTTTTGTCCGTGAGCTGAATCACCATGCCCTACCTCGAACTAAAATCCGTCTCCAAAGGCTACGGTTTGAATGGGGCCCGCACGGAGGTTCTGCGGGATGTCAACCTCACCATCGATCAAGGCGAGTTCGTCGCCATCGTGGGCTACTCGGGCGCGGGCAAGACGACGCTCATGTCGATCCTCGCCGGGCTGATCCGGCCTGACGCCGGCACCGTGACGCTCGAAGGCCGCGAGATGACTGGTCCCGGGCCGGACCGCGGATTGGTTTTCCAAAATTATTCCCTGCTTCCGTGGCTCACCGTGGCGGAAAACATTCGGCTCGCGGTGGATCAAGTCTTCCCGGAAAAATCCGAGGCCGAACGCGCCGCGCACACCACGGAGTTCATCGAGCTGGTGAGCCTTACCCCTGCCCGCGACAAGCGCCCGCATGAATTGTCCGGTGGTATGCGCCAGCGCGTCAGCGTGGCGCGCACCCTCGCGATGAATCCCAAGGTGCTGCTCTGCGACGAGCCGCTCTCCGCCCTCGACGCTCTGACCCGCGCGAACCTCCAGGACGAAATCACTCGCATCCGCACGTTGCATCGGCAGACGGTTGTGCTCGTCACGAATGATCCGGACGAGGCGATTTTGCTGGCTGACCGCGTGGTGCCGCTCACGGCCGGACCCAATGCCACACTGGGCCGTTCCTTCATCGTGAATCTGCCGCACCCGCGTGACCGCAAGGCATTGAATCACGATTTGCGCTTCCGCGAGTTACGCCGGGAGATCTCCGAGTTCCTGCTCCAGTCCCGGCAGGATCGCCACGCGACCTTGACCCGGAAGCTTGTCCTGCCGGACATCGAACCAGAGGATTTGAGCGTTCCCCGTTCCCGTCTGGGGCGCAGCCGTCCGCTGCGGTCCAATGAACTCAAGGAAGCCACGGTCGAAGTTACCTCCTGAAATGAGCCATCACGTTGATCTCAGCAACCTCACCAAAGTCTATGCCACTTCCAAGGGGCCGGCGGTGATCGTGAAGGACTTCAATCTCAAGATCGCCAAGGGTGAGTTTGTCACTCTCATCGGCCATTCCGGCTGCGGCAAATCCACCGTGCTCTCCATGCTCGCCGGATTGAGCGAGGTCACCGAAGGAGCCATTGTCCTTGGCGGCAAGGAATTGGTGGGCGCGGGACCGGATCGCGGTGTCGTTTTCCAATCCCCCTCGCTGCTCCCGTGGCTTACCGCGTTCGAGAACGTCATGCTTGGCGTGGAGCAGGTGTTCTTTACCGCCAGTGCCGAGGAGCGGCGGGAAATCGTCGAGTATTACCTCACTGTCGTGGGCCTCGGCGAGTCCATGCACAAGCGCCCAGCGGAACTTTCCCAAGGCATGAGGCAACGCGTTGGCATCGCTCGTGCCTTCGCGCTCAAGCCCAAGATGCTTTTGCTCGATGAGCCCTTCGGCATGCTCGATTCACTGACGCGCTACGAGTTACAAGGCGTCTTGCTCAAGCTCTGGCGTGAGAACCGCATCACGACGCTCATGGTCACGCATGACGTGGACGAGGCGCTCTACCTCAGCGACCGCGTGGTGTGCATGACCGACGGCCCCGAGGCCGAGGTGGGCGACATCATCCCCGTAGCCTTCCCGCGTCCGCGCGAGCGGCAGGCCGTGATGGAGCATCCCGATTACTACCCGTTGCGTGAGCGGCTCATTGAGTTCCTCGAAATCCACGCGCACAAGAAGAAGCACGCCGTGCCAGTTGCGCCATCTGCTCCGGCTGCGCCCGTGACTCCGCTGGTTGAATCAATCCCGGTGCCCGCGCCGCAAACTGATTCCATGCTGGTCACTGTCTGACGCACCCCTATGACGAAGCCCCAAATGACCGAAACGATTCTCGCCGCGAAGCGCGCGAGGAAGAAGACTTGGGCCGCCATCGCCAAGGCTGCCGGGCTGTCGGAGGTATACGTGACTTCCGCGTGCTTGGGCGAAAACGCCCTCGGCCCGGCAGAAGCGAAGAAGGTCGCGAAGTTTCTCGGCCTTGGTGCCGGTGTGGCCGCCGCGTTGATCGAGTTCACCAACAAGGGCGAGGCCGCGCCGACCGTTCCCAAGGAGCCGCTACAGTATCGCTTTCAGGAAATCGTCTATGTCTATGGCCGCACGATGAAGGAGCTGATCGAGGAGAAGTTCGGCGCGGGCATCATGAGCGCGATTGACTTCACCATGGACATCCAGCGCGTGCCCGATCCGAAGGGCGACCGTGTGCTGCTGACGATGAACGGCAAGTTTCTTCCTTACAAACGCTGGTGACACTTTCGGGCGCAAACTCGCCCGGACTCCGCAACCAAACTGAAATCGAAAACGAAGGCATGAACCTGAACCAAAAAACCATCGCCGCCGGTGCACTGTTGCTCGCCGCCGTTCCCGCCGCCCAAGCCCAATACGCACCCCCGCCGCCCACGCAACCCTTCCCCGGCTTCCTTAACCAGGAGCTTCGCGCGAAGGATCCTTATTGGGCCAACTGGGATTTCGGCGCGCAACTACGCTTGCGTTACGAGAGCAAGGACGACGCGGGCTTCACCGCTGCCGGGGCTGCCGGTGATTTCAAGAAGACCGGCGTGGACAACAACAATGCCTACTTCATGACCAAGCTGCTGCTGCGCGTCGGCTACACGGACCAATGGTGGAGTGCGTTCATCCAGGGCCGCAACAGCACCACGACCGGTGATGACCGCAACCCCAACGTCGAGTCCGACGGTCTGCTTGATTTGCACCAAGCCTACGTCACTCTCGGCAACCACAAGGAGTTCCCCGTTTCGTTGAAAGTGGGGCGCCAGGAACTCAGCTACGGCGAGGAACGGCTCGTCGGCGCGTTCGCTTGGAATAACGTCGGCCGTGTGTTCGACGCGGCCAAGTTGCGCTGGCAGCACGAGCACTTCACCGCGGAGGCGTTCACGAGCCATGTGGTGATTCCCAATGACAACAACTTCAACGTGAGCAACGAATACGATTACTTCAGCGGCCTCTACGTCACGACCAAGGCCATCCCGAAACAATCGTCGGATTTCTACTTCCTGGCGCGCAACACCGCGGTCGGTTCGGCGACGGTCGCCACCGTGGGCCTGTTGCCGGCCACTGCACAGACCGCGCTCAATGGCCCCGGCCCGCGCGACATCTACACCCTCGGGGCGCGCGGCAAGTCCGATCCCGGCGCCTACGGCAACTGGGATTACACCTACGAAGTCATGGCGCAATTCGGCCACTTCAATGAGCGCGTGGGGGCGACGATCCGCAGCCAGAAGCAGGAGGCTTATGCCTATGTCTTGAACGGCGGTTACACCTTTGCCGACACTGCATGGACGCCGCGCCTCGGGCTCGAATACAGCTACGCCAGCGGCGACAGCAACCCGGCGGACAACAAGCACGAGACGTTTGAAAACCTGTTCCCCACGAACCACAAGTTCTACGGCTATATGGATTTCCTCGCGCTGCAAAACCTACACGACGTGCGCGTCATGCTCACCGCGAAACCCACGCCCCAACTCAGTGTCGCGCTCGAAGGCCATCTCTTCTGGCTCGCGGATGACCGCGATAGTCTCTACGCCGTCAACGGCGCACCGCGCGGCGGCCTCGCGGGCACGCCGGGCACGGGCTACGGACTCAACTCACGCTACAGCAAATTCGTTGGTGGCGAAATCGACTTCATCGCTGGCTACGCCCTGAACAAGTTTACCTCGATCGAAGTTGGCGCAGGCCACTTTTTCACCGGCGGCTACTTGAATTCCACCTTCAGCGCCGCTGGCGGATCGACGGATGCGAACTGGTGCTATCTGCAAACGACGCTGAACTTCTGATCGTCAGCGTTCGTGCTCCGTTCAGTGGCGTCGGTTCTCGGAATCGACGTCGCTGTGCGCTTTTGTGCAATTTCGCGTCAGCGTGGGTAAATCAAGACAGTTGCCCCGGGGTTTCCAACGGCGGGGGTGTCCGTCACAACGACATGCGTTGCGCATTACCCGCGTCGCTCGGCTCTGTCCTACCGCGTGTTCGGGGTCTCAATGAGTTTGATTCACTCCGCCAAATCAAACGATTCATTCACCCCCCCCGGGGTTCTGTGCCGCTTTGGCAAGTCGCCTGCATTGACTCCCGGCGACGATGAAATTATCCGATCTCAAAACTGCCGGCCACTGGCCCACGCTGGTCACCTCGTTCCTCTACTTCGATTACAGCTTCATGGTGTGGACGCTGCTCGGCGTGCTCGCGAATCAGATCGCTGCGCCGGAGTCGCTCAACCTCACGCCGCAGCAGCGGTTCTTCATGGTGTCGGTGCCAATTCTTTCCGGCGGCTTCATCCGGCTGCTGCTCGGCCTGCTCGTGGACCGCATCGGCGCGAAGACGACGGGCATCTACGCGCAGCTCGTCGTCGTCGCCGGCCTGTCGGTCGCGTGGCTGTTCGGGCTAAAGAACTACGAGGCCACGTTGCTCATGGGCGTGGTGCTCGGCGTGGCAGGCGCAAGCTTCGCGGTCGCACTGCCACTGGCGGGCCGCTGGTATCCGCCGCACATGCAGGGCCTCGTCATGGGCCTCGCTGGCGCGGGCAACATCGGTGTCGTGATCGACTCGCTCCTCGCGCCTCGCCTCGCCGCGGCCTACGGCTGGCCCGCAGTATTCGGCTTCGCCATTATTCCCGCCGTGCTGGTGTTGGCGGTTTACTGCTTCGTCGCGAAGGAGCCGCCGTTGAAAGTTCCTGCAAAAAAAATCGCCGACTACTTCCGCCTCTTCGCCGAGAAGGACGTTCATTGGTTCTGCTTCTTCTACACCGTCACCTTCGGCGGCTTCGTCGGGCTGGCCTACTCGCTCGGCATGTATTTCAAGGATCGTTTCAACCTCACGCCCGCGCAGGCCGGTGACCTCGTCGCGCTCTGCACCGCCATTGGTGCACTCGGGCGTCCATTGGGCGGGGGCATCTCGGACCGCATCGGCGGCATCAAGTCACTGCACATCTACTACACAGTCGCTTGTCTCGCGCTCATCGCGGGCGGCCTTATCAACAGCCTCGCGTTGAACGTCGCCGCGTTCTTCATCGCCTGCGCCGCGTTCGGTATGGGCAACGGCTCCGTCTTCCAGCTCCTCCCGCAGCGCTTTGGCAAGGAACTCGGCCTAATGACCGGGCTCGTCGGCTGCGGCGGCGGCCTCGGCGGCTTCCTGCTCGCAAACATGATGGGCCAGAGCCGCCAGCACACCGGCAGCTACCTCACCGGCCTGCTGGTCTTCGCCGGGCTATGCATCTGCGCACTCATTGGTTTGAACCTCGTGAAACGCCGCTGGCGCACGACGTGGGGTGCCGTCGCTGCCGCGCGCATCTGACACGCGCATGCTCGTCACACTTCCAACTCTCCGCGCCGAGATGGAATCCCGGACCACTTCCTCCACTGCCACTTCCACCATTCGCGTTGATTCACGCGAGACGCGCGTAGACTCTGGCAGCATGAAACCCTCCGGCCGGCTCCGCGTCCACGCCACCAGCTTTACTCGCCCACGCGAGGAGGACAAACCCGGCGATGACGTCTCGGTTGCACGAGCGCTTGAGGACGGCACGTTCATCGCGGTGGTTGCCGACGGTCTCGGCTCCGCGCGCCAGGGCCGTGATGCGGCAGAAAAGGCAGTCGCCCACTACGCTGCGAACTTTCGCAACCGCCCGCGCGCGTGGAGCCCCACGAAGACGCTCGAAGAAATTACCCGCCACCTGAACCGTCAGCTCCACCAGGAAGGTCTCGCCCGGCACGAATCCCCCGAGCTCGCCTCCACCGTTGTCGCTGCTGTGCTCGATGGCGACCGGCTGCACGTTCTCAACGTCGGCGATTCCCGCGCCTATCGTCTCCGCGTCGGCAAGTTGGAGCGCCTTTCGCACGACCACCGCGACGCCACGCAAACGCACGTTCTCACCCAAGCCCTCGGCCTTGCTGACACTGTCGCGCCGCACCTTGCACATACCGACCTCGCCGTTGGCGATCTCATCCTGCTCTGCACCGACGGCCTCACCGATGTGCTCGACGACACCACGCTCACCGAGTTGCTCACCGACCGCACCGGCGCACGCGGGCTCGTCGCCATCGCCCGTGACCACGCCACGCCCGAGACGCTCGACGACATCACCGCCGTCGTTCTCGAAGTGCAGGAACTCGGTCCCACGGCCAGCGCCGCGCCGGTCGCGCTGCCCATTCCCGCGCAGCTCAAAGTCGGTGATCAGGCCGACGGCTACACGCTGCGCCGCAGCTTCCGCGCGAGCGACCGCATCTGGCTCGCCGCCAAGGCCGGTAAATCATTCGTGCTGAAATTTGCCCCGCGCGAGGCGCAGACGAACGAAGCTATCCTCACCGCCTTCATCCGCGAGACGTGGAATGCCACGACGCTGAAGGCCGATTACTTCCCCGCCGCCACCGCGCCCGAAGAGGCCACCGCGCGCTACTACGTCCTCGAGTATTTCCACGCGCCCACGCTCAAGCAATGGCTCGCCGACAACGGCCCGCTGCCGACCGCCGACGCCGTCGTGCTGGGCAAGTTCGTGCTCGCTGCCGCGCAGTTCCTTCTGCGGCACGACTTCGTCCATGGCGATTTGAAGCCCGAAAACATCCTCGTGCTCGGCGAGCCGGGCGCGCTGGCCTTTAAGCTCATTGACCTCGGCAACGTCGCCGAAGTCTTCAGCGTCAACTCCCGCGCTGGCACTCCTAGTTATCTCGCGCCCGAGCGCTTCCGTAATGCCGCCGTCAGCGAGACTACTGAGATCTTCGCCCTTGGCGCGACGCTCTACGAGGCACTCACCGGCAAACTCCCGCACGGTGAGATCGAGCCCTTCCAAACGCCGCAGTTCCGCCCAGCCAAGCCGCCCAGCAAGCTCAACCCGCACGTCCCGCACTGGCTCGACGCCATCGTCCTTCGTGCCCTCGCGCTCGACCCTGCCGACCGCTTCGCCGCCTACAGCGAGATGCGTTTCCAGTTGGAGCATCCTGAAAAAGTGAAGCCGTTCCGCTCCGCCGGCGCGCCACTCATGGAGCGCGACCCATTGCTGCTTCTCAAGCTGCTGCTCGCCGCCAGCGTGGCAGCCAACATTGCGCTGCTGTTCCTCCTGCTGCATAAATGACTTTGCCCGCCGACAACTTCACGCGGTCCGGGCCCGACACAGGCGAACGCACGCTCGTGGATGCCTTGCTTGACGAGCAGCGGCAGCTCACGGCGGTTGAGGCCTTCGCGCGCGCGCATGAGCGGCACGAACTCACCGAGCCGCACTATCGCAAGCTGCTGCCCGTCTCCGCCCCGCGCCCCGGTGAGCAATATGCCTTCGAGGTGAACCTCGACCAGTGCAGTGGCTGCCAAGCTTGCGTCACCGGCTGCCACTCCCTTAACGGCCTCGACGCTGGCGAAGCTTGGCGCGAAGTCGGCACGTTGTTTGGCGAAATTACAGTTCCATGTGAAACCGGCGGTAATCGCGTCAACCCGCTTCAGCAAACCGTCACCACCGCCTGCCACCACTGCATCGAGCCAGGTTGTCTGGAAGGCTGCCCCGTTCTCGCCTACGACAAAGACCCCGTCACTGGCATCGTCCGCCACCTTGACGACCAATGCATCGGGTGCAGCTACTGCATTTTGAAATGTCCCTACGACGTGCCGAAGCATTCGGCGACGCGCGGCATCGTGCGAAAGTGTGACATGTGCCACGGCCGCCTCGCCGTCGGCGAAGCCCCCGCCTGCGTGCAAGCGTGCCCGAATGAGGCAATCCGGATTTCCGTGGTGAACACTGCCGCCGTGACCGCGACCTTCCGCAGGGGAAGCGGAGCCGGCGAGAAAGTGGGAAGGCGAGAAAGTGCGACGGCGTCCGGGAGCACCTCTCACTTTCCCACTCTCTCACTTTCTCACCTGCCTTCCACGTGGCTCCCCGACACACCCTCGTCGCACATCACCCTCCCCACCACACGCTACGTCTCGACGAAGCCTGCCGCCGACCTGCGCGCCGCCGACCACAGCCTGCCATGTCCACAACCCGCGCACTGGCCGCTTCTCCTCATGCTCGTGCTCACGCAAGCCGGCGTCGGCGGATTGCTCGCGGCCCGGTTCATCAGCGGAAAGTCGCTTCCTCTCGAACTCGCTTCATTCGCCCTCCTCTTCGTCGGACTCACCGCCAGCGTCTTCCACCTCGGCCAACCGCTGAAAGCCTGGCGTATCTGGCTCGGCTGGCGCACGAGCTGGTTGAGCCGAGAAGCCATCGCGCTGAACGCTTTCGCTGGAGCAGCCACTGTCGCTGTCGCCGGCCGCTGGCTCCCGCCCCTGACTAATTACTACTCACTAATCACTTTCGCCGTCGCCACGCTCGGGCTCGTCGTCGTCTTCGCACAGGCAATGGTCTATGCGGATACGCACCGCGCTTTCTGGAGTCTGCCGCGCACCGCTCCGCGATTCTTCGGCAGCGTGCTCGTGTTGGGCCTCGCCCTCGCGCTCGTGTTTCAACCCAGCGCCTCCTTTGCCCTCGCGCAGCTCTTCGCCACGCTCCTCAAACTCGCCTGCGAACTCTCCATCCTCCAACACGCCGACACCGATTCCGACCGCTGGACGCAACTCCGCCGCACCGCCGTGTTGCAGACCGGCGCGCTGCGTTCCGTGCTGGCCACGCGACTGTTCGCCGCACTCTTAGGCGGCGTGTTCCTCCCATTCATCATCGCCACCAGCACCGTGTCTGGCGCGCTCGCTGTCGGTGCCTTCGCCCTGTGTTTGCTGGGCGAATTTGCGGAGCGCTACTTGTTCTTCACCTCCGTCGCGCCGGACAAGATGCCCGTATGAGTTCCAAGTTTTCATTTTCAAGTTTTCAGCCAGCAGTCGACACGCCCGCCGTCGCGCCTGAAAACTTTGCGCTAAAAACGGAAAACTCATGGCTCCGCCAATGGGCTGGCCCGCTCACCGCCGATCTCGTGCGCACGCCGGGCGAGTTTGGCCTCGGCCAAGTCCCCGCGCGGCTGAAGCCCGATGCGACCACCACCGTCGTCTGCGGCTTTTGCTCCACTGGTTGCGGCTTGAACGTGCATCTCAAAGACGGCCAGGCCGTGAACCTTTCCGCGACTGCCGACTATCCCGTGAACCTCGGCATGGCCTGCCCAAAAGGCTGGGAAGCCCTCACGCCGCTCGCTGCGCCCGACCGCGCCACCACGCCGCTCCTTCGCAATCCCGCCACCGGCAAGCTGGAGCCGACCGATTGGGACCATGCGATGCAGGCCTTCACGCTGAAGTTCAAAGCCATCATGGACCAGAACGGGCCGGAGAGCGTCGCGTTCCTCAGCACGGGGCAAATTTGCACGGAGGAAATGGCCTTCCTCGGCGCGCTGTGGAAGTTCGGCATGGGTGCGCTGCACTGCGACTCGAACACGCGCCAGTGCATGGCCACCAGCGCCGTCGCCTACAAGCAGAGCTTCGGCTTCGACGCGCCGCCGTTCACCTACGCGGATTTCGAGGAGTCGGACGTGCTCGTCTTCATCGGCGCAAACCCGTGCATCGCGCATCCGATCATGTGGCAGCGCGTGCTACGCAACCGTCGCAACCCGGAAATCATCGTGCTCGACCCGCGCACGACCGAGACCGCGATGGCCGCGACGTTGCACCTCCCGCTCGCGCCGAAGTCCGACCTCGCGCTGCTCTACGGTGTCGCGCACCTGCTCATCCAGAACGGCTGGGTGGACAAGGAGTTCCTCGCCGCGCACACGAATGGTTTCGCCGAGTTCGCCGAGTTCGTGCGCGAGTTCACCCCGGACGCGGTCGCGGCCAAGTCGGGTTTGACGGTTGGACAAATCTATCGCCTCGCCGAGAGCGTGAAGCCCGGCAAGCGCGTGTCGTTCTGGTGGACCATGGGTGTGAACCAGGGCCACGAATCCACGCGCACCGCGCAAGCCGTTATCAATCTCGCGTTGCTCGGCGGCCACCTCGGCAAGCCCGGCACCGGCGCGAACAGCATCACCGGCCAGTGCAACGCGATGGGCTCGCGCCTCTTCGCGAATGTGACGAGCCTGCTCGGCGGTCACGACTTCGCAAACGCGGAGCATCGCAAGAAAATCGCGACAACACTGAACATTCCCGCGTCGGTGATTCCCACGCAGCCTTCGCTGGCCTACGACCAAATCCTCCAAGCCATCGCCGATGGTAAAATCAAAGGCTTGTGGGTCATCGCGACGAATCCCACGCACTCATGGATTGGCAAGGGCAGCGACGGCTGCGGCGACACCGCCTTCGACGCGTTGCTCGCCAAGCTCGACTTCCTCGTCGTGCAGGACATGTATCCCACCACCGACACCGCGCAGCACGCCGATCTCGTGTTGCCCGCCGCCGGGTGGGGCGAGAAGGAGGGCACCTTTATCAACAGCGAGCGCCGCATCGGCCTCGTGAAGAAAGTCTGCCGCGCGCCCGGCGACGCGCTTGCAGACTTCCACATCTTCCGCCTCGTCGCGCACTACTGGGGCTGCGGCGACCTCTTCCGCGAGTGGACCTCCCCGCAAGCCGTCTTCCAAATCCTGAAACGCTGCTCCGCCGGTCAGCCCTGCGACATCACCGGCATCGCCGACTACCGGATGCTCGACGCGTGCGATGGCGTGCAGTGGCCGCTCTCGCAGGAGGAAATCGGTGATAGGGAATGGGGAATGGGGAACGACGCGCCGCCCCATTCCCTATCTCCTATTCCCTATTCCCCGCCACCACACCGCCGCCTCTTCGCTGATGGTCGATTCTTCCACCCAGACGCGAAAGCAAAGTTTGTCTTTTCGTCTCCCCGCGAAGCGCCCGATCGGCCCGACGCCGAGTTCCCCTTCATCCTCCTCACTGGACGCGGCACCAGTGCGCAATGGCACACGCTCACACGCACCGGCAAGTCCGACATCCTGCGCCAGCTCGCACCGTCGGAGCTTTTGCTGGAAATCAATCCGGCTGACGCCCGTCGCCTCCGCCTCCGCGCCGGCGACACCGCCCGCGTCGCCTCGCGGCTCGGCGAACTAACGGCGCGCGTTCATGTGACCGCAACCGTGCGGCCCGGCCAAGTTTACCTGCCCATGCACGACACGGCCACCAACCGCCTCACTTGTCCGGCGTTTGACCCGCATTCCCGCCAACCGAGCTACAAGTTCTGCGCCGTGCGCGTGGAACGGAGAAGCGGCACCAATTTAACATGAGCACCGCAGTCCTTGAACCGTCCGTCGCCACCGGCCCTTTCCCTTTCACCGCCGAGCAGAAGGAATTTCTCTCCGGCTTCATGGCCGGCGTGGCACAGCGCGGCATCCATCCCTACGTCGGCGCGACTGCGACCGGCCAGCTCACCGGCGACCCCGCGCAGGGCGGCGCGAACCTGGCTGAGGAAACCATCTATGGCACACCGCTCGCCGACGTGACCAAGCAGGAGCGCTGGAAACACGAGGAGCATCCGCTCGACGGCTGGGACCGCATCCTCGCGCACGCCGAGGCGGGAAAATTGCCGGACGAGGAGAATACTTTTCGCTTCCGCAACTTCGGGATGTTCCACGTCAGCCCGGCGCAGAACAGCTTCATGCTCCGCTGCCGCATTCCGGCGGGCGAGCTGACTGCGTTGCAAATGCGCGGTCTCGCGGACATCGCAGACGATTACGGCAACGGCAAGTCCGCCGTCACCACGCGCTCGAACTTGCAGATTCGGGAAATCGCCCCGGCGAACTTGGTAAACGTCATCACCCGGCTGCAAAGCCTCGGTCTCACCGCGCGCGGCAGCGGCGTGGACAACATCCGCAACATCACCGCATCGCCCACCGCCGGCTTCGATCCGCGCGAATTGCTGGACACGCGGCCCTTCGCGCACTCGCTGCACCACTACATTCTGAACCACCGCGAGTTCTACAACCTGCCGCGCAAATTCAACGTCGCCTTCGAGGGCGGCGGCGCGGTGGACACGGTGGCGGACACGAACGACATCGGCTTCATGGCCGTGAAGCTCGCAGCGGAGGCGAAGGGTGATTCGCTCAAGGACGCCACATCAGTTGCACTGCCGGCAGGCATCTACTTCCGCGTGGAACTCTGCGGCATCACCGGCCACAAACAGCTCGCGAAGGACAGTGGCATCCTCGTGAAGCCCACCGAGGCGCTCGCGGTGTGCGCCGCGATGATTCGCGTCTTCCTCGAAAACGGCGACCGCACTGACCGCAAGAAGGCGCGGCTGAAGTATCTCATCGACAAGTGGGGCGTGGAGAAGTTCCTCGCCGAGACGCAGAAGAAGCTGGCGTTCCCACTGGTGAAATTTCCGCTGGAGCAATGCATCAAGCGGCCCGCCGCCGTGAAGCACGGACACATCGGCGTGTATCGGCAGAAGCAGGCAGAGAAGAACTACATCGGCGTGGTCGTGCCCGTCGGCGTGCTGACGACGAAGCAGATGCGCCGCATCGCCGACCTCGCGGCGAACTACGGTTCCGGCGCGCTCCGCCTCACGCCGTGGCAGAACGTGCTCATCCCCGACGTGCCGGACGGCTTCGTCGAGACCGTAAAACGCCAGCTCGTGCGCCTCGGCCTGCATCACGAGGCGACGAACATTCTCGGCGGACTCGTGGCCTGCACAGGAAACACCGGCTGCAAGTGGGCCGCGACCGACACGAAGGGGCAGGCCGTCGCGCTCGGCGCGCACCTCAACAAAAAGCTCCAGCTCGACCACCCCATCAACATCCACCTCACCGGCTGCCCGAACTCCTGCGCGCAGCACTACGTGGGCGACATCGGGTTGCAGGGCGTGAAAGTAGGCCAAGCGAGCAGTGAGGGCTACCATGTCGTCTTCGGCGGCGGCACCGGTGCCGACGCGGCCATCGGCAAGCAGGTTTTCACCGGCATTCCCTTCAGTGATTTGCCTGTGCTGCTGGAGCGTGTGTTGAAGACCTATCAAGCCAAGCACCAGCCCGGCGAAACCTTCGCCGCCTTCACGCGCCGTCACGAGGTGAAACAACTTCAGGAAATGTTCTCCGAATGAACCAGCAGAATTTTGTCCCTGTTCTCCCCGACAACGCGCCGTTCACTCTCGAACAGCGCGCCTATCTTAATGGCTTTCTCGCCGGCCTCTTCTCCCGCGCACCGCAGCCGAGCCTTGCGGTTCCTGCGCCCGAATCGAAGCCGCTGACGCCGCTCACCATCCTGTTCGGCTCGCAGACGGGCAATGCGGAGAACCTCTCCAAACGCATCGCGAAGGAAGCCGGTAAACGCGGCTTCGCACCGACGGTGCAGGACTTGGGCAAGTATCATACGCCGCAGCTTGCTTCGGAGTCGGCACTGCTCGTCGTCACCAGCACCTATGGCGATGGCGAGCCGCCGGACAACGCAAAGGCATTCTGGGAGTTTCTGAGCAGCGACGCCGCGCCAAAGCTGGCGCAGACGAAGTTCTCGGTGCTCGCGCTGGGCGACACGAACTACGCGAAGTTCTGCGCGTTCGGAAAAAGCGTGGACGAACGGCTGGCGAAGCTCGGCGCGACGCGCGCCCACCCGCGCACGGACTGCGACGTGGAGTATGAGGAGCCATTTGCGAAGTGGATGGACGGCGCGCTCGGCGCGTTGTCGGCGCAAGGAGCTGAAGAGGCGAAGAAGTGTTTAGTGATTAGTAATCAGTCAGAGGCGGCAGCGGACGGACGCACGCCGACTCAATCACAAATTACTAATCACTCGGTTCCTACTTACTCCAAGTCCCACCCATTCCCCGCACCACTGCTCGCGAACGTGCGGCTCAACGGCACCGGCTCCGCGAAGGACACGCGGCACTTCGCCTTCTCGCTCGAAGGCTCCGGCCTGAGCTACGAGGCGGGCGATGCGCTCGGCGTGCGCGCGACGAACTGCGCCGAACTGGCCGAGGAACTGATCCGCGCGCTGGGCCGCTCGGGCGAGGAGCCGGTGCCCGACCGCGACGGCAAGGAAACGCCGCTGCGCGAGGCGCTGATTCACCACTACGAAATCACGCGCATCCCGTCGCCGTTGCTCAAGGCTGTGGCCGAGCGTTCGGGTGACGCCGAGCTGCAGAAGCTCACTGCGCCCGGCGCAAACGGCGAGCTAACCAAGTTCCTCTGGGGTCGTGAAATCATTGACCTGCTGCACGGGCACCCGGCAGCGAAGTTCAGCCCGACCGAGTTCGTCGCGCTGCTGAAGAAGCTTCAACCTCGCCTCTACTCGATCTCCTCCAGCCCGAAGGCGCATCCGGGCGAAGTGCATCTCTGCGTCGGCGTGGTGCGTTACGATTCGCTGGGCCGGTCGCGCAAGGGCGTGTGCTCCACGTTCCTCGCCGAGCGCGTGCCGACGGGCGGCGCGGTGCCGGTGTTTGTGCATCACAACAAAAACTTCCGCCCGCCTGCGAATCCGGACGCGCCGATGATCATGGTCGGCCCCGGCACAGGCATCGCGCCGTTCCGCGCATTTCTGGAAGAGCGGCGGGCATCCGGTGCGAAGGGCAAGAACTGGCTTTTCTTCGGCGACCAGCGGGCGGCGACGGACTTCCTCTTCCGTGAGGAAATAGAATCGATACAGCGCGAGGGCACACTTCACCGGCTCGACCTTGCCTTCAGCCGCGACCAAGCGGAGAAGGTTTATGTGCAAAACCGGATGACCGAGCACGCGAAGGAACTCTACGCGTGGCTGGAGGAAGGCGGCGGTTTCTACGTCTGCGGTGATGCGAGCCGCATGGCGAAGGACGTGGATGCCGCACTCCATCAGGTCATTCAGACCGCCGGCGGGAAGAGCGCGGACGAAGCCACCGCCTACATCGCAGCGCTCAAGAAAAACAAGCGCTACCAGCGGGATGTGTATTGAGTCGCTCCACGCGTCAGAGCTCCGAATACGGCGTGGGCGTGAGCAGGCGGTTCGTGACCTTGAGGACGATTTCCTTGTCGGCGTATTCCGGGACGGCTTTCAGTTTCAGCCACTCGGGGTCGGCGCGGAACGTGTCCCAGGCTTTCTTGCGCGCATCGTCGTTCGGAAAGACGAGCAGGTAGGTGAGGTTCGGCATGAGCGTGCCGCTCAGGGTTTCGGCGAACATGACCGGCGTGAGGCCGGTGCGCTTGAAGATGGCCAGCTCGCCGCGATTGAACATCTCGATCTTCCTCTTGCCCGCGCGCTCGTTGTGGCTCTCGTAGATGCGGAGGTTGAACAGGCGGGACTTCGTAGCGTCGGGCTTCACCAGTTTCGGCAAGCCCTCGATGGCGACCATGAAGGAGCTTTCGATGCGGGAGTAGATCGGGTCGCTGGCTTTTGCGTTGAGGTATTCGGCTCCGGCTTTCTGGTGTTCAGCGTCAGCCGCGAGGCGCGCGGACAAGGTGGCGAACTGCTCGGGCGCGGCGTAGGTGATGAGTGCGTGGACTTTCACTTCTTCGTTCGGCTGCGACTCGGCGAAGACACCGACGGGGCCGAGGCCCAGACGCTTGAGCGCGGGCAAGAGGGCGCGGCGCAAATAGGCGTCGAGCAATGGTTGCTTGGCAACCTTGAGCGACCAGGTGCGCAGCTCGTAATACTCGGGTCCGGGTTGGGCGGCGGCGGAAGCGGCGATGGACGCGGCGGCCGTGGCGGAAGCGGTGACAGAGGTTTTCAAAAAGGTGCGGCGTTTCATGTGGGCGAAGAATAGGGCAGGGGAAGGGCGCAGGCCAAGGCCGGTTCATCATTTGGAAAATACCCACGTCACCAGCTTCGGCAGGCTCGGAGCCTGGCCTTGTGACAGGATGCCGATGCGGAAGATTTTCGCGCTCGCCCACACGCAACCGATCATGAAGAGCGTGGTGAGGACGAGGCCCAGCGCCACTTCCCACCAGGCCGGACCGGGCGGAATGGCGATCCGCAGGAACATGATGAGCGGCGTGGCCGGCGGGAAGAGCGAGAGGGCGCGGGAGAACGGACTGGTGGGGGATTGTAGCACAGCCATCCACGTCATCATCGGGAGCATGATGGTCATCATCACGGGCATCATCAGGTTTTGCGCGTCGCGGATTTCACTGCACGCTGCGCCCACGGCGATGAACATGGAGCCGAAGATCAGCAGCGCCAGCAACTGGAAGAGGAAGAACCACGCGAAGAGCTGGCCCGGCACGTTCCCGAGCTGATCGAATTTCCACAGCATCCACGCCACTCCGGCGAGGTAAAACGTCGAGAGCGTGAAGGAGACCATCACCGTGCCGACGAGCTTGCCGAGCATGAGCTGGAAGGGCGACACGCTGGCGAGGAGCACCTCGGAAATCTTGGCCATCTTTTCTTCGAGCACGGTGTTCAGCAGCGCGGGGGCGCTGCTCATCACCGTCATGAAGAGGAGCATCATCGCGCCGATGGGCACGGCGTGGGTGGCGATGGGGTTGTCGCGCTTGGCGGCGACGACTTCACCGCTGGTTTTCTTTTCCGCGAGGCCGAGGCGTTGCAAGGGGACGGACTGCGAGAGGAGCCGGACCTGCTGCGAGTCCACGCCGGCGGCGGTGAAACGGCGCTCGCGGATTTCCGCGTTGAGCGTGCTGTCGAGCCAGTTGGGCAGCTCCTGAAAGGTCGGGGTTTGGGTGTGGTAGAGCAGTTCCATGTGGTTGGTGGCCCCGCGCGCGAGCACGTTTCGCCCGATGATGACGAAGGCGAAAAGCTCCTTCCGCCGCACGCGTTCGGAGAGCTGGAGTTCGGCGGCCTTCTCGTCGTCGCCCGTGGGTTTGAACTCCTCGGGCACGAATTCAGGCTGCTTGGGCAAATCCATTTTCAACCGCTGCCCCTTCATCTCGACGGAGACGGAGGCGTCGTTCGTGTGGAGCCAGTCGTTCCGCGATTTGGCCTTGGCCGCGAGGACGGCGTAGAGCTGGCCCGAGCGGTCAAGCACGGCGAAGCGGCGCGGGGTGAGATCGGTTTTCTTCTGGGCGAAAACCTGCACGGCGACCGAGGCGGCCATGATGACGGGCAGCATCAGCACGCCGATGATGAACGCCTTGCTGCGCACGGCGTTGAGGTATTCGGTGAGGGCGACGCGCCGGATTTTGTTCATGGCGAAAAGGAATTTCCAGTCGGTCAGGCGGCTTCGTTCCACTCAAGTTCTGGCGGCAACTGAAACCCAGCGTATTCCAAATGCAACACCCTGCGGTGCCGGGGGCTGGTGGAACGACCCGAAGCGTGCAGCAGCAACGGGCGCATCAACAGCGCATCCCCGGCCGCTGCATTACACAGAACTTCGGGCTGGCTTGATCGTAATCCTTGGATGGATTCAGCGGACAACCGACCCAGACAATGAGTCTTCGGCATCACCCGCAAGGCACCGTTGGCCTCGTCGGTGTCATCGAAGTGGAGCCGGACAGCGAGCATCTGTTCGAGCAATGCCATCGGCGGCTGGACGTGCGGCACGCCGTCCTTGGTGCTCCACGGTCCAAACCCGGGCACTTCGGCACGCGCGCGGACCGAGAGCGTCAAGTCCTGATGCCATGCGACGAGCCAGTTGGCTTCGGGGCTCTTGTCGAAATAGATGGCCCGCACCGGCAATGGTTCAGTTGGGACGTGTGGGCGCACGAGAGCAAGCAACCGTTCCGAGCGTGCCAATTCGGTGACGGCAGGTTCGCGCAGTAGCCCGCGCCGTCCAGCGCCCGTGACCGGACCGAGCAACTTGGTGAACCGGTTCAACGCCTCCGGTTCTATGACCTGCCGGCAGAATGCAAACCCATGCGGTTCGACGTGATAGTCCATCACGACCCTCCTCCCGTCGTCTTGGGCACTTGCATCTCCTGCGAGTCCGGTTTCGCGATGCGGATGAAGATGTCGTGTAGCGAGGGCTGGCAGACCTCGAAATGCCGGACGGTTGTGCGGGCCGCCAGCTCGCGGAGGAGGGCTTGTGGATCGGGGTGACGGAGTTCCTGGGATTGGCCGAGGTCGCGGACTAGTTCGACGCCCGGCAGGTTGCGCAGGAGGTCGGCGCCGCCGGTGCAGTTCACCCGCACGGTGTCTTCGCCGTAGCTGCGCTGGATGTCGGCGAGCGTGCCGTCGAGGACTTTGTTGCCTCGGTAGATCATGAAGATGAAGTCGCACATTGTCTCCGCCATCGCCATGTCGTGCGTGCTGAAGATGACGGTGGTGCCGGCGGCGCGGAGTTCGAGAATGGCGGCGCGGATGACTTCAAGGTTCACCGGGTCGAGGCCGGAGAAGGGTTCGTCGAGGATGAGCAGCTCGGGCCGGGCGATGACGGCGGCGATGAACTGGATTTTCTGCGCCATGCCTTTGGAGAGCGCTTCGACCTTTTTGTCGGCCCACTCGCTCAGGCCCATTTTCGCGAGCCACTTCTGAATCTCGGCGGCGGCATCGGCGCGCTTCATGCCCTTGAGCGCGGCGTAGTAGGCGAGCACGCGGTGGACGGTCATTTTCTTGTAGAGGCCGCGTTCCTCGGGCAGGTAGCCGATGCGGTCGTTGGCGGCGCGGGTGCTGCGCTCGCCGAGGACTTCGACTTCGCCGGAGTCAGGGTGGAAGATGTGGAGAATGGTGCGGATGGTCGTGGTCTTGCCGGAGCCGTTGGGTCCGATGAAGCCGTAGGTGCAGCCAGTGGGGACGGAGAGGGAGAGCTGGCGGACGGCGGTGTGCGCTCCGAAGGTCTTGGTGACGTTGGTGAGCCGGACGGCGGGGCGCGGTGGTTGAGTGAGCAGCGGCGGGGACATGGCAGACACAGGGAGGGTGCCGTTCTGAGGTCAAAGTTCAAGGTGCAAAGTTCAGGGCGGTGATGCGGGAACGGGCTTGGGCTTTCCTCGATTCCGCGCTACTTATGGCGCGTGGCAAATGACTCATACACGGATGCGGCACTGGTATTGGTCGGGCACGGCTCGACATTGAACGCGGATTCCGCCGCGCCAACGCATCAGCACGCGGATGAGTTGCGGCGACGCGGGGTGTTTGCGCAAGTCGTGGAGTGCTTCTGGAAAGAGGAGCCGTCCGTGAGTGGTGTGCTGCGTGGCGTGTTCGCGCGGCGTGTCTTCATTGTCCCGCTGTTCATCAGCGAGGGCTATTTTACGGAGGAGGTCATCCCGCGGGAACTCGGTTTTTGCCAGCCCGGCCAGAAAGATTTCCCGCGTATCCGGCTGTGCGGCGGACAGATGCTGCACTACTGCGGTCCGGTGGGGACGCACCCGAGCATGACGAACGTGTTGCTGGCCCGGGCACGGGGTGTGGTGGAGCGGCATCCTTTCCCGGCATTGCCCAAGCCGGCCGACACTGCGCTCTTCATCGCCGGGCACGGGACGGGGAACAACGAGAATTCACGCAAGGCCATCGAGCGGCAGGTGGAACTGATCCGGGCGCGGGAAATTTACGCGGAAGTCCACGCGGTCTTCATGGAGGAGGAGCCGCGCATCGGCGATTGTTGGCGGCTGGCGCAGGTGCGGAACCTCGTCATGGTGCCCTTCTTCATCAGCGACGGCCTGCATTCGTATGAGGACATTCCGATGATGTTGGGCGAGCCGGCAGCGGTGGTGCAGGAGCGTTTCCGCAGCGGCCAGCCGACCTGGCGTAACCCAACGGAGCGGCACGGCAAGCGCCTCTGGTATGCGCCGAGCATCGGCACCGAGCCGTTGCTGGCCGATGTGGTTCTGGAGCGGGTGCGTGAGGCGGATCGGCCGTGAAGGGTTTTTTACGAGGTGGGAGAGAATAGCGTTGACCGGTGGGGGCTGATCCATTACCAAAGCGGCGAAATTTCAGTGGGAAACACGGGCATTTAGGTCTTATGAATCGGATCATTGCGACAACGGGAGCGGCTGTGCTGGGTGCGGTGGCGGTGCAACCCGCGCAGGCACAGGAAGCCAAGCCATGGAACGTCACGGCGAGCGTCCGCAGCTTTTACGACGACAACTACACGACGTCGCCGTCCAAGGCTCCAGCTCCGGGCAGCCCAACCAAGCGGTCTAGCTGGGGTTTGGAACTCAGCCCGTCCGGAAGCTACAAACTGGATTGGGGACAGTCGTCGTTGAATCTTAATTCGCGGTATGGAATGCGCTACTACGAGGACCGCACCTCGGGCTCGGCGGATCACAGCTTTGACTTTGGCGCTGATTTCACGCATCGCTTCACCGAGAAGCAGAGCTTGACCGTGACGGACTCCTTCGCTGTCGCTCAGGAGCCCGGCGTGTTGGATCCGGGCTTGGTTTCCACGTTCAGTCGCACGGACGGGAGCAACATCCGCAACAATGTCCAGCTGAAATATGCGTGGGACGATATCATCGAGCGGTGGTCCGGCGAGGTGAGCTACGCGAACACATTTTACGATTATCAGGAGGACAATTCCAGCAAGGGGGGGGCGGTTGGCTCCCGGTCTGCGTTGCTGGACCGCGTGGAGCATCTCTTCACCATTGCGGGCCGCTACCGGATTTTCGACGAGACCGGGACGGAGTTGCTGATGGGCTATTCGCTCGGGCTGACCGATTCGACGAGCAAGGATTTCATAATCGGGACGGTTCTGCCTGAGTCACGTGATACTCGGTCACACTATTTCTTCACTGGCGTAAGCCATAAGTTCACCCCTGAACTCAAAGTGAATGGTCGTGTTGGCCTCCAATACGTCGAGTATCCCAACGCCGCCTCGGCGGATGCTGCGCTGGCCGCGTTGGTTCCCGCCTCGCCTGCCTTTCAACGCTCCCAGGTCAGCCCCTATGCGGATGCCAATGGAACCTGGGATTACCTGCCGAACAGTTCCCTACAGCTCGGCGTCCGCGTGACCCGCATCACCACCGATATTTCCACCTCAGTGGATGCTGCGGCCACCACGGTTTATGGCTCGCTCAATCACGAGTTCCTCCCGGACTTGAAGGGTAGCCTGCTGGCTCAATTTCAACACTCGGAATACCGGGGCACGACCGACACGGCCGACAACCTCTTTACCACCGGGCTGAATGTGGAATGGAAGTTCCACCAGTTCTGGTCCATGGAAGCTGGCTACAACTACGATCGGCTGGATTCTGACTTGGCCGGTCGCAGCTACTATCGCAACCGGGTTTACCTTGGCTTTAGGGCATCTTACTGATTGACGACTCTTTGAACTGCGAGGGAGGCTGGAGCACGAACTCTGGCCTCCTTTTATTTTAAGCACATGGACGCAGCCCCCTCATACGCTGACTCAGCCTCCGGGACACCGGAGAACAAGCTCCATTTCCTCGACTACTGGCGCATCATCCGGATGCGCAAGCTCATCATCTTCATGGTGTTCGTGCTGGTCGTCACCACGACTACGTTGCTGACCCAGTGGATCGAGCCGACCTATATGAGCTCCGTCCGCATGGATGTGCAGAAGGACACCGGGGACATCTCGCCGCTGGCGCAGCGGGAAGTTCAGATGGGCTACGATCCCTACTTCGTGATGACGCAATTCGAGATCATTCAATCGAAGGAAGTGCTCTACAAGGTCATCGACGATCTGAAACTGGTGCAGCGGTGGAATCAGAAATACCTCTTGGGCGAATCCAAGATCAAGGCCTTCGAGATGCTCCAGAAGATCATCGACCCGCGCAACGTCCGCAACACCAGCATCATCGAGATCAACGTTTACAGCAAAGACAAGGCCGAGGCGGCGGACATCGCGAACAAGATTGCCGAGGTTTACAAGGAGAGCCGCGATGAACTGCGCAAACGGTCCAAGGCCCAGGGGATCAAGGCGATGCGGGACAAGCTCGCGGGCAAGGAGGCGCTGGTTCAGAGCGCGCAAAGCAACGTCAACCAGATCCTGAAGGAATCCCGCCTCAACCCCATTCAGGAAACCCCCGGCAGTGTCACCGGGTTGGAAGTGGACACCATCCGCGAACTCGAACGCCAGACCTTGGACATGCGGGCCAATTATGTCCAGCGCCAGACCCGCTACGACGCCTTCCTCAAAGCCTCCCCCGAAAAGCTCAAGTATGCGATCCGCTTAAACCTTAACGACGAGAATCTGGCCCGCCGTCTGGATGAGTTGAGTGTCGCTGAAAAAGAGTTCGTTGCCAAAAGCAAGGAGCTGGGCACCAACCACCCGACCTACATCCAGATGGAGGCGGTCATCGCCAAGCTGAATTCACAGATCAATGCGACGGTGGACGGCATCATGATCAGCTTGAACACCGATCTGACCGCGCTCAAGGCTTCGCTCGACGACATCACCAAGCGGTTGGAGGAAGCCAAGGAGTTGAGCCGAACGGCCGTGAAAAAGAACCGCGAATACCTGCTGGCGCTGCAAGTTCTGGAACGGTATCAACGGCTGCGCGACCTGGTGGAAAACAAGATTCAGGTGGAAGAATTGGATGCCGACATCCCGGTCACCTCCGCCGTCCGCATCATCGACGTGGCCGAATCCGCCGTCAAAGCCGCCTACCCGAAGATGAAGCTCAACGTGGCTCTCGGGGCGTTGGTCGGCCTCATGCTCGGCATCGGCCTGGCCTTCTTCATCGAATACCTCGACACCAGCGTGAAGACCATCGACGACGTGGAGCGCGCCTTGCAGGCACCGGTCCTTGCCGTCATTCCGCAAAACGTCGGCGCGCTACTGGATGAAGGTTCGGACAGCCCGCATGCGGAAGCCTACCGCGTGCTGCGCACCAACATCCTCTTCACCCGCAAGAATGAAAAAGCCAACGCCATCACCGTCGTCAGCGGTGGCGCGGGCGAGGGCAAGTCCACCACTGTGCTGAATTTGGCCACCATCTTCGCCCAGAACGGCAGCAAGGTTCTCCTCGTGGACTCCGACCTCCGCCGCCCCAGCCTCCACAAACGGCTCGGCCTGTCCAATTCCCTCGGCCTCACCAATTATCTACTCGGCCAGAACAAGCTCGAGGAAGTGGTCCAGACCACCTCGCTGCCGGACCTGCACTTCGATGCTCCGCCGATCATGGGCGTCAGCGATGCCACCGTGCTAGCCAGTGGCGCGGACCTCTCCCTGTTGGTCATTCAATACCGCAAATACCCGCAGACCCTCGCCATTCGGGCGCGGCAGATGGTGGACAAGGTCGGCGGCCGGCTCCTCGGCGTGGTGCTCAACAACATCAACCTCGCCAGCGACTCGTCGTATTACTACTACAGTGGCTACCACTACCACAGCAACAACAACGCCGACGAGCCCAGCCCCAACGGCAAGCCGGAAGGCAAGGCTGACCGTCACAAGTCAACGACTGCATCGGTCCCGTCGATTAAGTCGAAATACTGATTGCCCGCTCCGTTGCGACCGGACACCGTAAAGCCCATGAAGAACGTTTGGAAACTTGTCGTCATCGCGTTCGCTTGCTGTTTCGCCATCGCTTGCGACACTCCCAGTGCCGGAACCGGAAGAGCCACGGGGCATTCGCCCGGCGGGGCTGCTGCGGCAGATTCCACCGACATCCTGCGCGTCGGCGAAAAAATCCAGGTCATCCTCGCTGACATCCCCGGCGGCCCCATACCGGCGGACGCGGCCATTTCCGAGGATGGCAAGATCACCCTGCATCTGGACCAAACCTTTGTCGCGGCGGGCAAGACCCGGTCGAAGCTCGAAGTCGAGATTCGTGCCCGTTACGTGCCGAGCTTTTACACCAAGATGACGGTGACGGTGAAACAGGATGACCAGCGGTTTGTGTATGTCGGTGGTTTCGTCAAGCTGCCCAACCGCTACCCCTACACGCCTGGTCTGACGGTCCTCAAAGCCATTTCCGCCGCCGGCGATTTCAGCGAGTTCGGTGACAAGACCAAGGTTACCATCACCCGCACGGGCGATGTGAAGGAACTGATGGATTGCAAGGCGGCCATCGAGAATCCCACCTTGGACCGGACGTTGTTTCCCGGCGACCGCATCTACGTCCCGCGCCGTTTCTTCTGATGGTCCAGCTCCGTGTCCTCAACGGCAGCCGCGCGGGGACGGCCTATATGGCGAGCCGGTTTCCCGTCACGATTGGCCGGGCGAGCGAAGATGATCTGCAAGTCATCGAGCCCGGCGTCTGGGATCAACATCTTCAGCTCGATTTTCAATTGCCCGACGGATTCCGCCTGCGCCGCCTCGGCGAAGGCCGCGCCAGTGTCAACGGCGCGGAGTTCGATGAACTGACTCTGCGCAACGGTGATGTGATCGACCTCGGCGCGGCCAAACTACAATTCTGGCTCGGGGAAGTGCGCCAGTCCAACAATCGACTGCGCGAAACACTTTTCTGGCTCGCGTTGGTTGGCCTCGTGATCGTCGAACTTCTCTTGCTCGGTGCCCTGCGCTGAAGCGCCGCTGCTTACGCCAGCCCACGCTTGCCCAGCTCGGCGATGGTCCAGAGGTATTCATCCACGAGTTGGTCCACCACGTTGCGTTTCTTCAGCTCCGCCGGCATGACTTCCCAAGTGTAGGTTTCCATTTCCAAGTGCGAGCACAGCGAAGGGGTCTCCTTCAGCACGTCCAGCACGCCCTGCACATGGTCGGCCGTCGTGCCGAACAACGGCGTGGGCGGGCAGTGCAGTGGGATGTGAAAGTGAATCCGCCACTCATCCTTCAGCGCGGGCGGCAGCCGGTTGTGCAGGGCGAGCGCGTCGTCCAGATCCTTGTGTCGCGTGAGGGTGCCATCGGCCGAGCGCGCGAGCACTTGGTGGAAATACACTTCATCCGCAAACGCCCGCAGCGCCTGGCGCACCTCGGCGGTGGGTTTCACCTTGAGCGCGTTGCTCAAGTGCAGCTTGCTCACCTTGATCTTGTGCTGGCGCAGGCGGCCCAGTGCCTCGCGCGGCGACTCGTATTGCAGTGCGAGATGGCAGCAATCGTAGTTCACGCCGAGGTGCTCGTTGAGCCGCAGGTCGCCGGGGCGGTCGGCGCGCATCTGCTCGATAAAATCCACCGCCTCCGCGCTGGTTTCGAGAAAGCAGAGCGGCTCTGGCTCCAGCCCTAGGTGCAGTGTCTTGCCCGTGCGCCGGGAAACGTGTTCGATGTGCTCGACGCATTGCCACAAATTCTCCCGCGCCGCCCGCACTTGTGCCGTGCTTTGGATGAACTCCTTGAACGACACCGGCACCGTGCTGACGCTGCCATCGATTCCGGCCGGGACGATTTCGCCGAGCAGGTCAAAGAGCAGGTTCGTATAAGCCACGCGCTCCGGTGTGGTCCAGTCCGGCGCATAGACTTGCTCCTTCACGCGCGTGCCGTGGAAGCGGCCGTAGGGAAAGCCGTTGATGGTGAAAACGTAGCACTGCTCCGCGTCCAGCCAGCGGCGGAAGCCTGCGAGCGTCGCCGGCTCGCTCAACTCCCGCGCTGCGTCCGCCCCGAGCCGCAGGCCGATGGCGTAGGGCGATTTCGTGCCGAGCCGGTTGCGCACGGCGAGGACGTATTTTTGAAGCGATTCGAAGGTCTGCGGCCAGGACTCGCCGCGATGAATGTTCGTGCAATAGGCGAGGTGGAGTCCGTGCTTCAATTTCATCGCGGCTAGGTGTAACAACAAGCCGCGCGAGCCGCCAGCCTTTCGCCGGAAGATTCATGATTGCCGCCCAAGACAAACTCTTCGACCTGTTCCGGGACGCGCTTGCGCGTGGAACCTTCGTCAAGCTCACCCTCAGCCGGCCCCGCGAGGCGACGACTGATTTGAAAAATGTCTTCCTCCGGCCCGTGCAGTTGAAGGCCGGCATGCGCGTGTCCTTCACCTACCGGCACGCGACCAAGGACATTTTCAAGAACCTGACGTCCGAGGAGACGTTGACCGAGACCGCCAACCTGCTCAGTGAAGTCTTTCTCTGCGCCAACTTGTTCACCACCGAGCGGGTGGCCGAGCTGACTTTTCGTGAAGACGGCTCCGTGCGCCTCTCGTTGCACAAGCCCGTGCACGGAGAAGCGCCGCCGCTGGTTCACGATCGCGTGAAGCCACGCAGCATCCGGCCTTCGGAGCCGTGGCTGCGCGAGCTGGGCGTCACGTTGCCGGACGGGCGGGTGCGCGAGGCGATGACGGACAAGTTTCGCCAGATCAACCAGTTCGTGGAAGTGCTGCGGCCGCTGTTGGTGGAAGCCTTTGGCCAGGGGGCCGTGGTGCCGCTGGCGGCCGAGGAACGCGGCGATGACTTGAATGAAGAGGCGCGGCTGAAACGCCGCGCGCGCCGCCAGACGGAGGCGGAACGCTCCGAAACCGTGCTGCTTCAGCGTCCGCTGACCGTCGTGGACATGGGCTGCGGCAAGGGCTACCTCACGTTTGCGGTGAGCCAGTTGCTCGAGCAACTGCTCTTCACCGGCAGCCGGGTGGTGGGCATCGAGGCCCGCCCGGAGCTGGTCGAGGAGTGCAATCGCGTGGCGCAGACGTGCCACTTCGAGCACCTGCATTTTCAGGCCGGCACGATTGCCAGTTCCGAATTGCACGCCGCAGATGCACTCATCGCCCTGCACGCGTGCAACACGGCCACGGATGACGCGCTGGCGCAGGGCATCGGGGCCGGTGCGCGCCTGTTGCTGGTCTCGCCGTGCTGCCACCGCGAGCTGCGTCCGCAGCTTGTGCCCCCGCCCGCGCTGGTATCCGCGCTGCGTCACGGCATCCTGCTGGAGCGCGAGGCGGAGTTCGTTACGGATGCGCTGCGGGCGGCCTTGCTGGAATGGGCGGGCTACGACGCGAAGGTGTTCGAGTTCATCTCGAACGAGCACACGGCGAAGAACCTGATGATCGCCGCCGTGAAACGCCGTCTGCGCGGAGACGTGGGGGAACTGGCTGCGCGGGTGAAAAATCTCGCGGGCTTTTACGGGGTGCGCGAGCAGCGGTTGGCGGAACTGCTGGGCTTTGAGCTCGTGGACAAGCCGGCCAAGTGAGCCGCAGTGCCGTCCGGTGATTAGCTCGGCATCGGCTTCGAAGCCTCGATGAGTGGGAGGAATTCCGGTTCACGTTCGCGCACCACCAGCACGGGGACGGAGGTGTGTTGCACGACGCGTTGCGCGGTGCAGCCCAGCAAGAGATAGCGCAATCCCGTGTGGCCGTGCGTGGAGACCACGACGAGGCCGGCGCGGACGCGGAGGGCTTCCTTGTCGATTTCGAGGAAGGGGTTGCCACTGAGCACCGCCGTCACGACGCGCAGGCTGGCGGGCACTTCCTCGGTGCTCATCCGCGCTAATTCACGGCGGGCGGTTTCTTTCATCGCGGCTTCCTGAAGAACGGTGGCGAGGTGGCTGACATCCGCAGGCAACAGCGTGGGCACGACATGGACGAGGTGCAGCGTGGCGTCGAATTCCCTAGCCAGCGCGATGCCGTAGCGCAGGGCCTTCCGCGACTCGGCGGAGAAATCCGTCCCCACTAGGATGCGGCGGAGGGGAAAGAGGGCGGGTTGAAGCTCGGCTTCATCGCTGGTCAGGCCCGGCACCACCCAGACGGGACAGGCGGCGCGGCGGACCACTTCCTCGGCGGTGTTGTTGAGGAGGCAGTGAGGCAGCGGGGAATCTCCGTGGGTCGCGATGACGACCAAGTCGGCGCGCTGTTCGCGGGCGGCCTCGGGGATTTGCAATTGCGGATCGCCGGCGCGCACGAGCAACTGGCTGACGCGTTGGGAGGCCGGGCCTTGGGTGTTCACGAAGTGCTCCAGCTTGCGGCGGGCGACCGTCTTGAGTTGCTCATCACGTCGCGCCAGATGGGCGTAGCCCCACTCGGGGAGCATGGGCGGCGGGACCACGTTCAGCAGGGTCAGCTCACCCCCGAAGCATTCGGCCAGCGCTGCGGCGTAATGATACGCGCGGACCGAGGCGGCCGAGAAATCCAGCGGGACCAGCAGCCGGTTCAGGCGGATATCAGGGGCGACGTTCCCGCGCACGCACTCCGGCACGGCCGCAGCGACCAAGTTGGGCGAAGCATTCATGTTCCGGCCTCTGGGCCACCGTCAGGCCGGAAGACGGCCCGGACTTTCCGGGACTTGCCAATTGCTGGTCGGCGGTTGTGGGGAAAGCTAGCCGTTCGACGCGGGCAGTGGCAGGCCGAGGGTTTCCTCCCAGAAGAAGCGGAAGGCTGGGACGTGGCGGCGAAGCTGGGAGGCGGCCTGCTCCGTGAGCAGCAGGAATTGGAACTCGGCTTCCGTGAGCAGCGTCAGATCCGGGGTGCAAAGGATCGGGGCGGTGTTGGGCTCGACGATTTCGGGCCGGCCGTCGCGCTGGATTTCCAAGCCCTCGCCGAGCGGGAGCAGGAGGCTTCCCAGCGGACAGATCGCGGCGAACGCACGTGGGCCGTTGGCGGAGGGCAGGGTCTCAAGGGTGACCTGCCGGGCGAGTTCGCGCAGCACGGGCTGCTGGAGGGTGCGGGTGTAGGGCAGGGATTGCAGCAATTCGCGCTTTTGCCAGAGTGATTTGAGCTGGGCTTCGCATTGCTGATGCAGGATGAAGTCGCGGAAGGAACTTTCCGCGAAGGCGGTGACGGTGACGGGGCTTAAGGCCACCACGGAAGCGTTGCGCTGGCCATGGCCAGTGATGATGGACATTTCACCGATGAGTTCGCCGGCTTCCATCTGGGCGAGGAACTGGCGGCGCTCGCCGTCGTGGTGCACCACCTGCGCGTAACCGGTTAGGATCATGTAAACGTAGCCTTCGGACCGGATGCCCTCGCGGATGATGATGTCGCCGGCGTTGAACTTCATCACGCGCTGGTTGGCCAGGAGGTTCGATATCCAAATCGGCGGCATGCCGGGGAAGTATTCGAGGAGAAACTCGATGGTATGGGTGAGGTTGTAGTCGGTTTCGCCGTGCAGGAGGTTGAAGCGCTTGCCGCTGCTCGCGGTGGAAAAGTGGGCTTGGAATTTCTCCGAGAGGCTGTCCAAGTGCAGGAATACGATGCGCTCGGCGGGGGAGTCGCTGGCGTCGTTGGGGTTGCCGTGAATGAGGCCTTCGCCCCCGTCGGCGAGCAGGAGCTGGGCGGGTTGGCGGTAGAGTTCGGCGATCTGCTGGTAGCGTTCCTGATTGATGACGCCGTTGCGCTGGAGGCGCTTGAGGTCGGCCAGTGCCTGGGTGTCGCTGGTGAAGATGATGCGGCTGTTCTTGCCGGAGTGCGTGGTCTCGAAGTAGGCACCAATGGTCGGAATGCTGTGGCTGGAATAGAAAGGCGTGATGCGGAGGCCGAAGAAATTGGTTTCGCGGCCCGGCTCCAAGGGGATAAAGTTGAAGTATTCCTGCAGGCTGTCCTCCGGGTGATCCATCGTCAGCGACAGCTTGCGCAGCATCATGCGATAGATGAGCGGAGTGGTCAGCAGGTTGATCGGGCGGCTGTATTGGAGCAGCGAGAGCAGATTGCAGTGGTCGTCGTGGATGTGGCTCAGGAAGATCGAGTGAATCTGGTTGCGTGCAATCCCGCGGGCGCGGAGGTGGGTGTTGAGATACGGGATGGCGTCCACCAGCATATAGCTGCCGTTGTGGCAGAGCGCGAAGCCCGACGAGGCCTGCGTGACGCTGAAGCCCGTGGAGCCGCCCAGCACTTCCAGGCCGAGCTTGATGAGCGTGCCGGGCGTCAGGTCGGTGTTCACCGGATACGGCGGGGCTTGCTCCTGGTCCGGCGTGAGATTGATCACCTTGGTGTGGCCTTCCGCAGCGATTTCAAAACTGTTTGGCTCGACGCGTCGGACAATGCACCAGCCCAGATTGACCGCCGCTTCGTCCAGCATCTGGGTGGTGACCATGGCCTCCAGTGGCAGGGCTTTGCCTTGCTTGTCTTTCAACTGGAATGAACGCGTTTCGCGAGCCAGATCCTCGGCCTGCTGGGCCGTCATGCCCCACGCTTCCATCTGTTTCGCATCCGGACCGAAGAGAGTCAGATCAAGCAAATCCCGGGCCGCCTCCACGCGACGCGAGTTGCCAAGGAGGAGCAGCGGATCTTCACGGTGCTGCTTCCCCCCGAAGAACAGATGGTGGTAGAGCGGAAACTCCACCGCGACCTGTGACTCGCCGTGGCTGATCGGCCGGTCGGGCAGCAGGATAACATTGGGGGCCTTGAGCCCGCGCTGCATCAGCACCTTGACGATTTCGGGGGGGCAGCCGGCCAGCAACGAGCGACCACCGCTGGAAATGTAGAAGACGCCCGGGAAGATCGGCAGCACGTGCATGGCACTAGAATGCAAAAAGCGCGCCCGCTCGCAAACCAAAACCCCGGTGCCGCAGCGAATCGGCTGGCAGTTTTCCCGCCGCTTCCCAGAATCCGCGCCATGTTCGATTCGCTGTCCGGCAAACTCCAGAACGTCTTCCGCAACCTGCGCGGCCTCGGCAAAATCTCCGAGTCCAACGTCAGCGATTCCCTCCGCGACGTGCGCATGGCGCTGCTCGACGCCGACGTGAACTTTAAGGTCGCGCGCGACTTCATTGAACGCGTCAAGGAGAAGGCTCTCGGCCAGCAGGTCATCCAAAGCATCCATCCCGGCCAGCAGATCATCAAACTCATCAGCGACGAACTCGTCGCCCTGCTCGGCTCGCAAAACGCCGCGCTAAATCTCAGCGCCAGCCCCACGTGTATTCTCATGGTTGGGCTGCATGGCGCGGGCAAGACCACCAGCACGGGCAAGCTCGCCAACTGGCTCAAAAAGCAGGGTCGCCAGCCCTTGCTTGTGGCGTGCGATGTTTATCGCCCCGCAGCGATGGACCAGCTCGAAACGCTCGGCAAGCAGCTCGAAGTCCCTGTCTTCCTCAAACGCGGCGAGACCGATGTGTTGAAAATCGCCCGCGACGCCCAGCAACTCGCCAAGCTCACCAGCCGCAACGTCATCATCTTCGACACGGCTGGCCGTCTGCAAATCGACGAGGTGCTGGTGCAGGAGCTGGTCCGTCTGCGCGACCTCGTCCAGCCGCAGGAAATTCTCCTCGTCCTCGATGCGGCCACTGGTCAGGAAGCGGTCAACGTCGCCACGCATTTCGACCAAGCCCTCAGGCTCACTGGCTCCATCCTCACCAAGCTGGACGGCGACGCCCGCGGCGGCGCGGCTTTGAGCCTGCGCGAAGTCACCGGCAAGCCGATCAAGTTCATGGGTGTGGGCGAGAGGCTCGATGACTTCGAGCCGTTTCACCCCGAGCGCATGGCCCAGCGCATCCTCGGCATGGGCGACGTGGTGTCGCTCGTCGAGAAGGCCGCCGAGCGCATTGATCAAGACTCCGCGATGGCGCTGGAGGAGAAGATGCGCAAGGGACAGTTCACGCTGGAGGACTTCCTCATGCAGTTGCGCGAGATGAAGAAAATGGGGCCGCTCGAAAACCTCATGGGGATGTTGCCGGGCGGCGCGGAGATGGCCAAGGGCACGGACTTCAACAAGGCCGAGAAGGAGTTTCGGCGCAAGGAGGGCATCATCTGCGCGATGACCCCGATGGAGCGCCGCAACGTGAACCTGCTCAACGCCAAACGCCGTCAGCGCATCGCCAAGGGCAGCGGCGTGACCGTCACCGAGGTCAACACACTGCTCCAGCAATTCGCCCAGATGCAGCAGATGATGAAGAAGATGTCCAAGTTCTCGAAGATGATGGGTCGCATGGGCGGAATGCCGGGCATGCGGTGAGGTCAAGGCCGGATAATACGAGTGCGTAACAAAACCCTTGTCCCGCCGCCACCCGTCGTGTCCAATTCCACATCATGAGTTCTCCGCAGACGCCCAAGCTTGGTCTGACCCAGTGGCTGATCCTCGTCGTCGCCAGCATCGGTTTCCTCTTTGACACCTACGAGCTGCTGATGACGCCGCTGGTCGCCGTGCCGGCCATCGCGGAGCTGCTGCAAGTGCCGCCGAACAACCCCGTCGTCACGCAGTGGACCGGCAACCTGCTCTGGCTCACCGCGCTCTGCGGCGGCACGTTTGGCCTGCTGGGCGGCTGGTTGATTGATCGCTTCGGGCGCAAGACGGTCATGGCCGGCAGCATCTTCCTCTACGCCTTTTCGCCGTGTGCCGCAGCCTTTGCGACGACGCTGCCGGTCTTCATCTTCTTCCGCTGCACGACGTTCATCGGCGTGTGCGTCGAGTTCATCGCGGCCATCACGTGGCTGGCGGAATTGTTCCCGGACAAGCGCACGAAGGAAATGGCGCTGGGCTACACGCAGGCCTTTGCGTCCGTCGGCGGGCTGCTGGTGACGGGCATTAACGTCTGGATTGTCGCCCATGCCAACGAGCTGCCGGCCTTGCCCGTGCCGGAGATTTTCAACACCCACGCCACGTGGCGCTACACGCTGCTCACCGGCTTCCTGCCGGCCATTCCCATTGCGCTGCTGCTGCCGTTCGTGCCGGAGTCGAAGGTGTGGCTCGAGCGGCGCGCGTCCGGCTCGCTCAAGCGGCCGAGCTTCACCGAACTTTTCTCGCCCGAGCTACGCCGCATCACGCTCGTCACCGCCGGCCTCTCGGCCTGTGCATACGGCGCGGCGTTCGGTGCGTTGCAGATGACCCCGCTGCGCGTCGCGCCCGGCCTGGCGGACATGGCCGAGCACCGCACCGCGCTCAAGCCGTTGCAAGACGAGGCCAAGGAACTCAACAAGCAGCTCGATACCGTGATGGTGCCGTTCCGCGCGGCTACGGCGGAAGTGCCCGGACTGCTCGAAGTCGCCGCGAACCGCGCGAAGATTCGCATCGCCCAGCGCGGGATGCGCAATGGCATCGAGAATCCCGCGACGCCGGAGGAAAAGAAGGCCGAGCTGAAGGCCCAGTTCGCCGCCTCGACCAACAAGTTCGCCGAGCTGGACGCCGCGTTGACCAAGCTCACCGAGGCCAAGCCCGACGCGAAGAAGGCGGTCATTGAGCGCGAGAAAATTTTGAAGCTCATCGGCGACAACCGCGCCAAGCAGGAACCCTTCGACCTCGCCATCAAGGCGCGCGGCAACACCGTGCAGCTCTGGCAGGAGCTCGGCGGCTTGGGCGGACGGATCGCGCTGGCGGCGCTGCTTGTGGTCGCCATCAGCCGGGGCACACTGCTGCGGCTCTTTCAGGTGCCCGGCTTGCTCGTCATCCCGGTGACTTACATCTGGCTCTTCCGCGATCAGCCGGGGCTGTTCCAGTTCGGCATGGCGGCGGCGGGCTTCCTGACCGTGGCTCAGTTCAGTTACTTCGGGGAATACCTGCCGAAGATTTTCCCGCTGCACCTGCGCGGCACTGGCGGAAGCTTCGCGACCAATGTGGGCGGGCGTATGATTGGCACCTCGGCGGCCTTCCTCACCGCGAACATCATCGCACCGCAACTCCCAGGAAACACCTTTGAGCAAGTCGCGCTCGCCGCAGCCATCACGGGCACGGGTGTGTATGCCATCGGCCTGGGCCTGAGCTTCCTGCTGCCCGAGCCGCCAGCCGAGGAGAAGCACTGACCTTCGTAGCCGCCGACGTGAGGAGGCAGACGCTTCATGAGCAACCCCTCGTCCATCACCCGCGCCGGCTGGAACACGCGGCTCTTCCCCAGTGGCATCCCGCCGCTCTGGTGTCCGCTGCTGACGCATTACCGCGACGACGGCTCGCTCGACCACGCGCGTATCACTGCGCACCTGCGACATCTCGCGTCGCACGTGAAGGGCTTTCTCATCCCCGGGTCCACTGGCGATGGCTGGGAAATGTCGGACGCGGAAATTCGCGAGTTGCTCGGCCTCGCGCAGGTGCAGACGGCGAAGCTCGGCTTGCACTTGCTCATCGGCGTGTTGAAGACGGATGCCGCCGAGGCGAAGCGCATCATTCAAGAGCCGCGACAGGGAAGCTTTACTGGATTCACCGTCTGCCCGCCAAATGGCAAAGACCTGCCGCAGGAAACCATCTACAACGCGCTGGCCGACATCCTTAAGCTCGGCTTCCCCACCGCGCTCTACCAACTCCCGCAGATCACGCAGAACGAGATGTCGCCGGAGACGGTGGCCGAGTTGGCGGCGCGGTTCCCGAACTTTATTCTCTTCAAGGACACCAGCGGCGCGGATCGCGTGGCGGACTCGGGCCTGGACTTCGGCGAGGTGTTCCTCGTTCGCGGGGCGGAGGGCGACTACGCGCGGTGGCTCAAGGCGGGCGGCGGGCCATACGACGGCTTCCTCCTGAGCACGGCGAACTGTTTCGGCCGCGAGCTGAGTCAAGTCATCGAGCTGCTCATGTCAGGTCGGCGCGATGAAGCGCAGCGCCTCTCCGACCGGCTCGCCGCCGTGGTGAAGGAAGTCTTCGCGCTGGTCGCGGGGCTGCCTGATGGCAACGCCTTCGCCAACGCGAACAAAGCGATGGACCACTTCTTCGCGCACGGGCCAGAGGCGGCCAGCGTGAACCCGCCGCGCCTGCACGCCGGCAGCCGATTGCCGATCGAAGTCATTAGGCAGGCTGGTGCAGCCTTGGAGCGATGCGGCTTTCTGCCGCAGCGCGGTTATCTGGATTGACTCCTTCACGGTTGGAGCCGGGTTTAGCACAACTTCCGCGTTGAGCCACCGCGCTGCGTTCGCCAAGCTCACTTCATCATGCGCACTGCCAAAGCCTCCGTCCTCGAAGCCTTCAACGCGCCGCTACGGCTACACACTTACGAAGTGCCCTCGCCCGTGGAGCCCGGCGCAGTGCTGGTGCGCACGGAGATGGCCGGCATTCCGAGCTGGGCGCGGGCGTTGAGAAGGATTGGTCCGGTCAGCCGCTCAAGGTCGGTGATCGCGTGACGTGGAACTCCGCCGTTTCCTGCGGTCAGTGTTACTACTGCGCGGTGAAGAAGCAGCCGACGCGTTGCGCGCAACGCAAGGCCTACGGGATCGGCTACCCGTGCGATTGCACTCCGCACTTCCTCGGCGGTTACGCGGAGTTTCACTATCTGCGCCCGCGCACGACGATTTTCAAACTGCCGGACGAACTACCCACTGAGTCGGTCATCGGCGCGGGCTGCGCGTTGATCACGGCGATTCACGGCGTCGAGCGCACCGGCATTGCCTGGCAGGACAACGTGGTGGTGCAAGGTGCCGGGCCGGTCGGCATCGCCGCGCTCGCAGTGGCGAAGAGCGCGGGGGCGGGCAAGGTAATCGTCATCGGCGCGCCGAAACACCGGCTGGAAATGGCGAAGCGTTTCGGTGCGGACGAGGTGATTGACCTGGAGGATATTTCCACGCCTGCCGCGCGGCTTACCCGCGTGCGGGAATTGACCGGCGGCTACGGCGCGGACGTGGTGCTCGAATGCGTGGGCCACCCAAGCGCGGTAGTCGAGGGCATGGAGCTGTGCCGCGACGGCGGGAAGTATCTCGTGCTCGGCCACTATTGCGACGCGGGCACGGTGGCGTTCAACCCGCACGTCATCACACGCAAGCAACTTTCGGTGTTCGGCTCTTGGTCCAGCGAACCGCGGCATTTGCAGGCGGCGATTGAATTTCTCCGGCGGCACCAGCGGGAGTTTCCTTTCCACGAGATGGTTTCGCACCGTTTCTCGATCGAGCAGGCGGACGAGGCGCTGCGCACCACGGCGAAGTGGCAATCGGCGAAGAGCGTGATCGTGCCGTGAACGTGCGGCAGTTCTCCCCGGATAAAGTCAGCCTTGGCAGACATGTGTCGGGCGGTTAGTGTCTAGACAGAAGTCGCGGTAGTGCATGAATTCAAACGGCATCCTAAAGCAGCACTGGCTGCACGTGGCCATCCACTTTCTGGTGGATGGGGTTATTTTCGCCGTGGCGTTCGTGATTGGCACGGACTTCGTAATTCCGGACGACGATCTGCACATGCGGCTTGCGTCCTATTTGCCCGGCATCTTACTCGGTTCGGTGGCCTTTCCGTGTCTCGTTTACATTTTCGGCTTATACGCACCCCAGAGCTACAAACAGCGGGTTACCAGTCGGGCAATTGTGCTCATGGTCTGCATCGGTTGCACCGCGCTGTTGATGATCCCGCTCTTTTACATCAAGAAATCCTTTACCATCGGTCGTGAGGTCTTTCTTTATAGTTGGCTGATTGCATACTTCACCGTCCTGATTCACCACGGCTTCCTGCTGCGCTCGCTGCGAAGTTATCGTGAGCGCGTGGCGTTTATCATGACCTGCACGTTCGACGAGCTGGAGGCGCGCTTCTTCCAGTCGCTGGGCACGGAGAACATGGAACTGGCCGGTCTCATCCACTACGACAACTACCAGCCCATCGGCGAGATGCGCGTGCTGGGCAAGGTCAGCGACCTGCAGGACATCGTGCGGCGCGAGAGTATCCATCGCGTGCTCTGCACCAGCAAGAGCATCGGGGACGCTTCTATGTGCAAGGCCTTTTGCGAGCTGCGTTACTCGGGCGTGCAGGTGATGCCCCTGGTGAGCCTGTTCGAAGAAGTGCATCAACTGGTGCCGCTAGAGCTCATCACCCCGGAGTGGTTGCTGGCCGCCAGCGCGCAGCCGCACATGCTCTACATCAAGAAGGTCAAGCGCGCCTTCGACATCATCGTGTCCCTGCTCGGCCTCCTTTTCCTCGGGCCGGTGATGCTGGTGGGCATGATCGCCACCAAGCTCACTTCGCCGGGGCCAATCTTCTACAAGCAAGTCCGTGCTGGCCGCTTCGGACGGCCCTTCAACGTCATCAAGCTCCGCTCCATGCGCATCGACGCCGAAAAGCACGGGGCCGTCTGGTCCAGCGCCGGCAAGGACCCGCGCTCCACGCCGGTGGGCCACATCCTGCGCAAGTATCGGATCGACGAAATTCCGCAGCTCTTCAACGTGCTGCGCGGCGACATGTCGTTCGTTGGCCCACGCCCGGAGCGGCCCGTGTTCGTCGACGAACTTGCGCAGCAAATCCCGTATTTTCAGGAACGCCTCATGGTGCAGCCCGGCATCACCGGCTGGGCGCAGGTGAATTACCCTTACGGCTCATCGGTGGAGGACGCGAAGTGGAAGCTCGAATACGACCTCTACTACATGAAGCACATGAGCCTGTTCCTCGACTTGTTCATCCTGCTGGACACCGTCCGCATCGTGCTGCGCGGCGGGATGAAGGGTGACGCCAAGGATCGGCTCCCTCGCTACGAGGCCATCTGGTTCTTCCGCGTCTTCGGCAACGGAGAATCCTCCAACACGCCGCGTCCGCCCGCCCCTTGAATCGGCGGACTGCGGTTTCCCTTGGCGAACACGCCGCTTGCGGCGTGCGTCGAACGCCGGTATCACGACGTCCGCATCCATGAAGTCCACTGCCTCCGCCCATCGGCTCATACTCGTCCTCTTCCTCCTAATCGTAATCTCCCTACCCGCCGCCGAGCCCGATCCGCGCTTCACGCCCGAGATGGCCGAGTTCGTGAAGCGCTTCAAGGGCGGCGGAATGCTGAACGACGGTTCCACGCGCCCCACTCCCGCCGAATCGCTCGCGGCGTGCAAGGTCGCCGACGGTCTGCGTTGGGAACTCGCCGCCGCCGAGCCGATGGTCCGCCAGCCGTTGAACATGCATTTCGACGAGCGCGGTCGGCTGTGGGTAGTGCAGTATCTCCAGTATCCGTTCCCGGCCGGGCTGAAGATTACGAAGTATGACCAATACCTGCGCGCCATCTACGACAAGGTCCCCCCGCCGCCGCCGAATCACTTCAAGGGCGCGGACCGCATTACTATTCTCGAAAGCACGCGCGGCGACGGCGTCTTCGACAAGTCCAAGGACTTCGTCTCCGACCTGAACATCGCGCGCAGCGTCGTCACCGGGCGCGGCGGCGTGTGGGTGTTGAACCCGCCTTACCTCCTCTTCTACCCAGACAAAAATCGCGACGACATTCCCGACGGCCCGCCCGAGGTGAAGCTCTCCGGCTTCGGCCTTGAGGACACGCACAGCGGCGCGAACTCACTCGCGTGGGGCCCTGACGGCTGGCTCTACGGCGCGCACGGCAGCACCTGCACGGCGGACATCAAGGGCGTGAAGTTCCTCGGCCAGGCCATCTGGCGTTACCATCCCGTGAGCGGCGACTTCGAGGTCTTCGCCGAGGGCGGCGGCAATACCTTCAGTGTCGAGTTCGATGCGCAGGGCCGCCTTTTCTCCGGCTCGAACTACGGCCAGACGCGCGGCCTGCATTACGCGCAGGGCGCGCTCTACATCAAGGGCTGGTCCAAGCACGGCCCCGCGATGAGCCCGTATCGCTTCGGGTGGTTCGAGCACATGGCGCACAAGGGCTACGAGCCGCGCTTCCCGCAGGCGATGCTCTACTACGAGGGCGGCGCGATTCCGCAATACGAGGGCCACATCGTCGTCGGCATGGCGCTCACGAGCCGCGTGATGGCCAGCAAGGTCGCGCGCGACACTTCGACCTTCCAGACCGCCGACATCGAGACGAGCGTGCTCTCCAGCAACCGCTGGTTCCGTCCCGTGGACATGAAGACCGGTCCCGACGGCGCGATTTACTTCGCTGACTGGTGCGACAGCCGCCTCAGCCACCTCGACCCGCGCGACACCTGGGACAAGGAGTCCGGCCGCATTTACCGCCTCTCCGCGACGGGCGCGAAAGTGGGCTGGGACAAAATCGATTTCACCAAGCTCTCCGGTGACGAACTCATCAAGCTCCTCTCTCACGCGAACAAGTGGCATCGCCAAACTGCTCTACGCGTGCTGTGGGACCGGGCGGACAAGTCACTCGTGCCGAAGCTGAAGCAACTTGCGCTCGCAACTTCTTCTCCCTCGTCCCCATCGGGGGAGAGGGCCGGGGTGAGGGGGCACGACAACCAGTTGGCCTTGGAAGCTTTCTGGGCCGTGAACGCCTCCGGCGGTTTCGACGATGCCTTCGCGCTACAAACGCTCAAGCACCCGAATGAAATGGTCCGCTACTGGACCATCCGGCTCCTCGGCGACCGCAAGCGCGTCACGCTCGCGCAGCAGACCGCGTTGCTTGCCCTGGCCAAGTCCGAACCCGCCGCCGAAGTCCGCGCGCAACTCGCCAGCAGCGTCACGCGTCTGTCCGGTAAGGACGCCTTGCCCATCACGCGCGAGCTGCTCCTGCGCAACGAAGACGTGACGGACAAACACGTCCCCCTCCTGCTCTGGTGGGCGCTCGAAAGCAAGTGCGCCACCGACCGCGACGCGATTCTGCGGATGCTCGAGGACAGCACCTTCTGGCACGCGCCCATCGTGCAGCGGTTCATCATCGCGCGCCTCGGCCAGCGTTTCACCGCCGAGCGCACCGAAGCCAACCTCGAAACCGCCGCCAAGCTCTTCGCGCTCGCGCCCACCCCCGCCGACGCCGACGAACTCATCAAGGGCATGGATGCCGGCTTGCAAGGCGACGCCGTGAAGTCCGTCCCGCCGGTGCTTGCGAAGAAGGTTGCCGAGTTGTGGGCCAGCCGCGCGCCCACGCCCACGCTCATCAGCTTTGCCGTGCGGCTCGGCCACGCGCCCGCCGCCGAGGCCGCGCTCGCGCGCATCAGCGACGCGAAAGTGTCCGAAGCCGACCGCCGCAAAACCATCACGCTCCTCGCCGAGCGCCGCGTGGATGCCGCCGTGCCGACCTTCCTCAAGCTCCTGCGCTTCGAGAAGAGCGAGGCGCTCCGGCTGGATTTGGTCAACGCCCTGCAGCGCTTCGCCTCACCGGACATCGCGCGCGAGCTGCTGGACCTTTACCCCGGCTTCAGCGGCAAGCTCCGCGATACGGCCCAAGCCGCGCTCGCCAGCCGCCCCGATTGGTCCCGCCGCCTCCTTGCTGCCGTGGACGAAGGCCAGCTCCGGAAAGAAAACATCTCGATGGCGAACCTTCTCGGCATCGCTGCGTTCAACGACGCGGCGAGCGACGCGCTCATCAAGAAACACTGGGGCCGCCTCACCAAAAGTAGCGAGGAAAAGGAAGCGCAGATCGCGAAGGTGCGGAAACTCCTCGCCGGCGCGAAGGGCGACGCCAAGGACGGTCGCGAAGTCTTCAAGGTCGCCTGCGCCGTCTGCCACACACTCAACGGCGAGGGCGCGAAGATCGGCCCTGACCTTACCGGCTACGAGCGCGACAACTTGGACTTCATCCTCCCCGCCATCGTGGACCCGAGCCTGGCCATCCGCGAGGAATACATCGCCTTCAACATCACCACGACTGACGCACAGGCGCTCACCGGCCTTGTCACCGAGCTGACCAAAACCTCCGTCACCCTGCTGGACATCGCCGGCAAGAAAACCGTCCTCTCGCGCACGAACATCAAGGATATGAAAGCCAGCCACACCTCGCTCATGCCCGAGGGCTTGCTGGACGCGATGACGGATCAGCAGGTAAAAGATTTGTTCGCCTACTTCACGGCTGGGCCGACCTCGGTGAAGAAATAGCCGGGGACTATCCTAACATCCGTGTGAGCCGGTCCGTGTGTTCGAGGTGGAGGGAGTGGGCTTGGTCTCTGTGATCCGCCCGGTGGCCAGCGGGTTGTTGCGCACTTCCACCATCGAGCGCTTTGTCGCGCTGCCGTCGTAGCTCATCGCCTGGTCGGTGAGTTTGAGGTCATCCTCCAGAGTGCGCGCGGGCTTGATCTTCTTCGCCTGGAGCACGCCGTGGTAGGCGCGCACGGCTTCCTCGGGCGAGATTTTCCCGTCCGTGATGAGGCGCAGCATCTCGATGAACGCAAGCTGGTGCTCGGCGTTGTTGATCTTGCGGCCAAAGAGCGCCACGCGGGCGCCGTATTTCTGCGCGTCGTGGATGAGTCGGAAGGCGTCGTAGGTGGTGCCCGCGCTGCCACCGAGAATGCCGACAACGAGGTTCGGGTCGTATTGCGCCAGCTCCTCCATCGCCTTGGGGCCGTGATAGACGATTTTTAGAAACACCGGCCGGCCCGCCTCGGGCACGCCGGCGAGCGTGCGGAGGATGTTGTCGTTGATGAATTCGCCAAGCTTCTCTGGCGCGATGCCGCTGCTGACGTTCGGGTCGAAGATTTCGAGGAAATGCCGAAAACCCTTGCGCTCCGCTTCTTCGCGAAACTCCTTATACCAGAGCAACGCCTCGCGATCTTGATCCAGCTCGTTGACGAACGTGATCGAGTAGAGGCCGAGGTTTGCGCCGGGGAAATTTCCGCTGCCATCGCGCTCGCACTCGACCTCGCCGCACTGGATGTGGTCTATTCTAGCGCTGCGGAATGGTTGGCTCGGCTCGCGCGTGTAAGCGCCGTGGCGCACGGCCCACACGTCGGTGGTGTCGTTTGCGCGCGCAGCGGGCGTGACGTGCGAGTTCTTGAACAGGCCTTCCTTGATCGCGAGCTGCTCGGTCACGTAGGCAGACATCAGCATGATATCCACCAGACCTTGATTCGTCACTTCGCGGATGATGTCGAGGAACTCCGGTAGGTTACGGTAGCCGAATTCGTCGCGCGACCAGACCTCAGGGGAGAACTGCGCCGGCCGGCCACCGCGCTTCGCCAGGAAGCTGCGCGGTCCCGGTGCCCGCACGCCGAACGCCATGTCCGCGTCTTTCGCATCGGCGATGATGAACGAGCGCGAGGCGCGGTTCGCCTTGATCTCGGCAAGCTTGGCGTCGAGGGATTTCATTCCAAGAAGCACGGAGAAAGAACCTTGATAAGGAACGCAGGAGGGCAGGAAACAGACGGCGATGGCGCGGCAAAGTTTTCTCCTGCCTTCATGGCTTCCTATTTCATCTGCTTCATCAACTGCTCCGTGATGGCTTTGACCATTTCCTCGGCCTGCGGATCGAGGGTGGCCGAGGCGGAGTCTTTGGGCGGCAGGGCGCAGGCGACGCCCGGACGCCATTCGTCGTTGTCGCACAGCTCGCATTCCTTCAGGCCGTGGCGCGGGTCGGGGATGCCGAGGCTTTGCTTGATCTTAAGCAAGTCCTGAAGCTGGTTCGGCGTCATCGTCTTCGGGGCGACGCCGAGCTGCGCGGTGACGAGCACCGTGCGGCAATAGGCCTCAAGGATTTCCATTTTGAAGTAGGCATCCTCGACGTTGTTATGGCTCCACGAGACGACGCCGTGGTTCGCCATGAGAATCGTGTTGTGCTTGTCCACGAGGTCGGCGACGAGCTTGCCCATGTCGGGCGTGCCCGGCGTGCGATACGGCGCGATGGCGACCGACGCGAAGACTTCATACTCGGGAATCATGCACGTGGGCGGCACGAGGCCGGCCACCGCGAAGCCCGTGCTGTAAGGCGGGTGGCAGTGACACGTTGCGACCGCCTTGGGCTGGCGCTTCATGATCTGCAAGTGCATGAGGATTTCGCTCGTGCGCTTCTTGGTGCCGGCGAGCTGGTTGCCCTCGAAGTCCACAAGGCACATGTCTTCGGGCTTCATAAAGCCCTTGCTCACGAGCGTGGGAGTGCAGAGCGCGATATCCTCGCCGACCTTGATGGCGATGTTGCCACCGTTGCCGTCCACGTAGGCACGGCCCCAGAGGCGGCGGCCGATGTCGCAGAGTTGTTCCTTCAGCGCGTGCGCAGCAGGTGAGTTGAAGTAGGCTTCCAACTCGGCCTTGGAGGACTTGGAGTTGAGCGGCTTGCCGGGCGTGTAGGTGGCCACGCCGGCGTTGGCGGCTCCGCGTCGCGCATTCGCATAGTCACGCAGCGCGTCCTTGGCCGAGGGCGTGAGCACCGCATCGGCCGGCAGGTTCTTGGGATCGCCACCCTTGGCGATGATGGCTTCAACTTCTTTGGCAGTAATGACAGCAGGCATAAATCACTTCATTGGGTTGTAAAAAATCTCGTCCACCAGCGCGGCGCTGATGGCGTCAATCGGCGGGGATTTTTCAAATGGCTGCGCGGCCTCACGGCCCTCGACGTAGCCAATGGTCTGGCCCTCGCCGCCACCCAGCGCGTCGTAAACGACGAGACTTGGATCCTTACTGAGTCCGGCTGGCGTCTCGCTGCCGCGCTGATAGTGCTCGCGCGTGAACGGAGAAACAATGAGCCAGCGTGCGCCGACAAGTTCCGGCACCACAGTGTTGAGCGTCACGCGCCCGATGACCGCGCCGAGTTTCATACGGGCACCCCCGGCTCAAGTTCATCCACGATTCCCACCACGAGCCAGCGTGCGGGGCTTTTGGGATCGCCCACGGCCTTGCGCGCCTCGGAACCGTCGCTGGAAATTATCACGCGTTGGTGCATGCCGGCTCCGTGAGCATCGATGGCAATTTGTGGCGCACCTTCGGGATCGCCCGCGTTGTTGATCGGCTGGCAGATGACCAGGCGCCAACCTTCGTAACTCGGATGTTTCCGAGTGGCGGTGACATTGCCTTCGACGCGGGCGAGGAGCATCGCTCAGTAAATCTTGAGGTTGTCCACCATCACGCAGCGGCGGACGCGCGTGAACGTGCGCGGATTGCTCACGCCTTCGCCGGTCGGTGTGGCGATAGAGAAGCTCAGGTAGCCTTCGCCGCCAAGACCGAGCCCGGCCATGCACGGGCCGTTCTTGATGAAGAGCGTTGTGTCGAGCGCGCGGCCCATTTGCGTCAGCGCTTCGAGATCGTGCGAATGGATGATGCTGGTGTGCTTGTAGGCATGCTCGGCTTCGAGCGAGCGCTTTACGCCCTCTTCTAGGCTCTTCACGCGGGTGATTGGGATGAAGGGCATCATCTGCTCCTCGACGACAAACGGGTGGTCCGCACCGGTCTCGGCAAAGAGCAGCTGAGTGCCAGCAGGAATGTTCACACCCGCTGCCTTCGCGAGCACGATGGGATCCTTGCCGATGAAATCCTTGTTCACGCTGGCGTGGCCGCAGCCGCCGCCCTGACCGGGTGTGATGGTGAACGCGGCCTTGGTCAAGGCGTCGAGTTGCGAGTTGGTGAGCTTGACCGCGCCGTGTTGCTCCATCTGCGACATCAGTTTGTCTGCGATGGATTCAAGCGCGAAGACTTCCTTCTCGCCGATGCAGAGGAGGTTGTTGTCGTAGCTTGCGCCCTGAATGATCGCCTTGGCCGCGCGCTTCATGCACGCGGTGTCGTCCACGTAAACGGGCGGGTTGCCGGGGCCGGCGCAGATGGCGCGCTTGCCGGTCTGCATCGCGGCCTTCACGACGCCGGGGCCGCCGGTGACGAGCAGGATGCGGACGGCCTCGTGCTTGCACATTGCGGCGAAACTCTCCATCGAGGGCTTCTCGATGATGGTGGCAATGTTCTCGATGCCGGTCTCGCGGTAAATCGCCTCGTTGTAGGCGCGCACCGCGATGGCTGCGCACTTGGCGGCACTCGGGTGCGGGTTGAACACCACGGCATTCCCCGCCGCACAGATGTTTACAATGTTGCCGCTGAGCGTGGGAATGGAGTGCGTGCTCGGCGTGACCGCGCCGACGACACCGAAGGGCGTGTATTCCTCCAACGTGATACCGTGATCGCCGCTGCGGGCATCCGGCCGGAGCCATTCGACGCCAGGCACGAGCTTGATGATTTTGAGCTTCTCGATCTTGTGGTCGAGCCGGCCAATTTTCGTTTCTTCGAGCTCGATTTTGCCCCATGGCTCGGCATTTGCCTCAGCCATGCGCTTGACGATGTCCACGATCTTTACGCGCGCGGCGACGCCCGCCTTCTGCAGTTGGAGGAAAGCCTCGTGCGCGGCGACACAGGCTTCATTGGCATCCTGAAATACACCGAACTTGCCACGCAACGCAGGCGCGCCAGCGGCACTCTTGCCGCCGCAGCCACAGTCGGATTTGGCGGCGTGGGTCGGTGCGGGCGCGCCCAGGCGCCCCAACACTTCGGCGACGACATCACGGATTAAAGCTTCGTTCACTTCGCTCATATTGTATTACGTCGTATAACTAGGCGGCGGCTATTGGGTTCTTGCGCTGTAAATCTGTTTTCCGAGCACATCTCGTCCACCAGTTGAGGGCGGAGCAGGAGCAGCTTGCGGCCGTTCATGCTGGCCTCTTTTTTGGTGGAGACCACAGAGCCTTCGACGCGTGCGAGGAACATAAGAGTAATCAGTTTTCAGTGCTCAGTTCTCAGTGAGGGCAATCGCATAACGCGACTGAACACTAATTACTGACCGACTGACTACTTCTTCTTCGGCAGCACGGCGTCCACGTCGCTGTGCGGGCGGGCGATGACGTGCACGCTGACGACTTCGCCCTTGATGGCCTTGATGGCCTGGGCGCCGGCGTCGGTGGCGGCCTTCACGGCGGCGACGTCGCCGACGACAACGGCGGTGACGAGCGCGTTGCCGACCTGGGTCATGGGACCGGCGAGCTCGACGTTCGCGGCTTTGAGCATCGCGTCCGTGCCCTCAACGAGAGCGACGAGGCCGCGAGTTTCGATCATTCCGATTGCTGGTTGTGCCATATGTTTTGTTGTGTTTTTGAGTTGGGAGTTGGGTGAGGGGAAGAGAGGGTCAGTTGCGGGCGCTTTCGAGCAGGCGCTTGGTTTCGCGCGCGACGACGAGTTCTTCGTTCGTCGGGATTACCAGCACCTTCACACGGGAGTTTGCGGCGCTGATGACGGCCTCGGTAGCGCGGACGGTGGCATTTTTCTCGGCATCAAGCACGATGCCAAGCTGATCGAGGTTCGCGCAAATTGCGGCGCGCAGTTCAGCGCGGTTTTCGCCGATGCCGGCGGTGAACACGATGGCGTCGGCGCCGTTCATCTGGAAGAAGTGGCCGCCAATCCACCGGCGGGCTTCGCTCACGAACACGTCGATGGCGAGCTGGGCCTTGGTGTTGCCGTTCGCAGCGGCGGCCTGGAGGTCACGAATGTCGTTGGAGAGTCCGCCGGCCAGCCCCTTCAATCCACCCTCCTTCGAGAGCTGCCGTTGCGCCTCTTCCACACTCAGGCGGAGCGTTTTCATCGCGTAGGGCAGGGCCTCCGCGTCAAGATCGCCTACGCGGTTGTTGTGCGGCAGACCGGACTGCGGGCTCATGCCAAGGCTGTTGCCGATGGCCACTCCATTCAAGATTCCCGTGATGCTGGAACTGCCGCCGAGGTGGCAGGAGATCACGCGCAGCGGAACGCCGTTCACAGCGGATTTGCCACCGTTTACATATAGGTTTTGTGCGCGCGCCGCTACATCGGCTCGACCGAGCATTTCGGCACTGCGCTCGGCAATATACTTATGGCTCGCGCCGTGGAAGCCCCAGCGGCGCACGCCGATGTCGTGCCACGAGTCCGGGACGGCGTAGCGCATCATCGCGGGCGGTGCGAACTGATAGAACGCTGTCTCGAAGAGGCCGATGAGCGGGACGCCGGGCATCCGCTTCGCGAAGAGGCGAATGCCGGTGATATAAGGCGGGTTGTGCGCAGGGGCGAGGCCGCTGTAGGCCTCCATGGCACCGAGCACGCGCTCATCCAGCCGCACACAACCGGTGACATCTTTCGCAATCACGGTCTTGAAGCCGACGGCGGAAAGCTCTCCCTCGCTGGTGATGACGCCCGCGGATTTGAGCTGGTCGAGGCAATCCTCAATCGCCTTGGGGTAATCGGTGACCCGTTCGAAACCACCCTTGTGGAGCAGGGTTTCGGCGTTGTTCGAGAAATCGAACAGCCGCCATTTGAGAGAGGTCGAGCCGATGTTGGCGATGAGAACTTTCATCCGGTTTACGAGCGTCAGGGACTGACTTTGTGCTCGCGATTCGTCAATCACTGGAGCCACTTGCCGAGACCGGCGAGGCCTTCATGCGGGCGGGGGATGACTTGCACGCTGACGATGCTGCCGACTTGCGCGGCCGCGGCGGCGCCGGCGTCCACGGCGGCTTTCACGCTCGCGACATCACCGCGGAAAAACGCAGTGACGTAGCCGGAGCCGATTTTTTCCCAGCCGGTGAACGTGACATTCGCGGCCTTGAGCGAGGCGTCCACCGCTTCAAAGAGCGCGCAGAGGCCTTTGCATTCGATCATGCCAATTGCTTGTTGAGCCATATAATTATGTTGGGAGTTAGGGTTGGAGTTTGAGAATTATTTCTTAACGGCGGCAGATTCCCCGAAGAAGATCTTGCCCAGATCTTCATGCGGGCGGGCGATGACGTGGCTCGCAACGAGTTCGCCGACCTTGCCAGCGGCGCGGCTGCCGGCGTCTACGGCGGCTTTGACGCTCGCGACATCTCCCCGGCAGATGACGGTGATGAGGCCGCCGCCGATGGGGATGGTCTTGGTGATGGTGATGTTTGCGGCTTTGGCCATGGCATCGGTGGCTTCGATGCTTCCGGTGTAGCCTTTGGTTTCGATCATGCCGATTGCTTCACTCATGTTTGTCTTTGGTTTGTGGTTAGTTGCCCAATAAATCCGGGAAAATTATTTGACCAATTCGCAGGTGGTGCCGGGTTGCAGGTTGCAGGCATTGCCCTCGTCGGTGTCGATATGGACCTCCAGCTTGAAGCTTTTGTCCACGCGGCAGAGCATCCGGTCGAGCGTGATGCCGCAGTCCCCGCCGATTTTTAGCTTCATCCAGTCGCCGGGCTTGACGCCGTAGTATTCGGCATCGGTCGGGCTCATGTGAACGTGCCGCAGCGCGCGGATGATGCCCGACTCCATCTCGAAGAAACCCGCCGGACCCATCAACATGCCGCCGAGCGTGCCCTTGATGTCGCCGGAACTGCGCAACGGCAGGTCGAAACCCAGTGCGATGCCGTCGGTGTAGGCCAGTTCGACCTGATTGAGGTTTCGGCAGGGGCCGAGAATGCGGAGGTTGGAAATCACCCGGCTGCGGGGGCCGACGAGCGTAACGGTTTCCTTCGCCGCGAACTGGCCGTCTTGGTAGAGCCATTTGTGGACCTGGAGCTGGTGGCCCTTGCCAAACAGCGCATCCACTGCGTCCTGCGTGAGGTGGCAATGCCGGGCACTCACGTTGACGATTAAAGGATTGGGAGCGGCCGCAGATGTGGGCAAAGGACGGTTTAACCGCGCGTAAACGGACTGGCGGACCAAGTGCTCGATCACCGCACGGGGCGGAAGCGATTGAGTGTTCGCAGACATTTCTAGGCGCTCTTTTGACAGATTCTGATTCTTTGTCAAACATAAACTTGCAAAATCTTCCAAAGTCTTCCACGCTTACGGAAGAATGACACTGGAAGAGCGCCAGAGACGGATCGAAGAGCACTTGCTCAAGGTAGAATTCTCTTCGCTGGATGAGCTTTCTGAGCTGGTGGACGCGTCGGTTTCCACCGTCCGGCGGGATGTGAGCCTCATGGAATCGCGCGGCTTGGTTTGCCGGACACACGGGGGGGCGAGGCTGGCCAATCCAAAGTCTGACGAATACACTTTCAGCACCCGGGACACCCGCTGCTTGGCGCAGAAGGAGGCCATCGGTCGTGCGTGTGCGGGTCTGATTCCAGCCAACCAGACTGTCATCGTCGACGCCGGGACAACTTGCTATCATGTGGCCGTCCAGTTGGAGGCCAAGTCACCGCATATCATCACCAATTCCCTGCCGGTGGCGAACCACTTCTCCGCGTCCAGCCGCATGGAAGTCGTCGTTACTGGTGGCGTGATTTATCCTAAGCTCGGGGTGTTGGTGGGGCCGTTGGCCGTCGAGGCATTTACGAAGCTGCGGGCGGATGTGGCGATCTTGAGCTGCGGCGGCGTGACGGAGGAGGGGATTTCCAACTCCCACGGGTTGTTGATCGAAATCCAGCGCGCGATGATCAACGCAGCTCGGCGGGTAATTCTGTGCGTGGACTCATCGAAGTTCGGCCGCCAATCCATCTCCAAACTCTGCGAGCTTGACGTGCTGGACGCGGTGGTGACGGATCCCGCTGCCCCGGAAAGCTTTCTCCACCTGCTGCGCGAGAGGAATGTCCACGTGACGATCGCCAACGGCGAAGCGGTCGAGGGGATGCCCGCGCTCGATACCTTGCTGCCGCCCGAAGCGGACGCGCCGCTGCCGGAGCCGAGCCAGCGGAGTTACTTCGAGGAGATGCCGGTGCATCAGCTTTGATGGGTTTGGCGTTGACACGCGACGACAGCGACGGCACGAAGCGCGGCGGTTTCAATCGATCAAATTATGCAACTCACCGGGAAAATCGGCTTGGTCACGGGCGGCACGCGCGGCATTGGCGCCGCGGCGGCGATTGCGCTGGCGAAGGCGGGCGCGGATGTCGCGGTTGTCGGGCGCACGGAGGATGACGATGCGCGGCAGACGCGCGCGGCGATCCAGGCGCTGGGTCGGCGGTGTGAAATCATCCTTGCCGACTGCGCGAAACCCGCTGACTGCACCCGAAGCGTGGAGGAAACGGCGCGGCGCCTCGGTGGCCTCGACGTGCTGGTGCATTCCGCCGGCGGGCCGGTGAACGGCGGCTTGTTAGAGCTGACGCCGGAGGCGTGGCACGGCGCGTTTGATGTCCATGTTCACGCGATTTTCTACCTGTGCCGGGCGGCGATTCCGCTGATGAAACCGAAGAAGGAAGGGGCGATCATCCTCATTTCCTCGACGGCCGGGAAGCTCGCCACGCCCAGCCACATCGCGTATCAGGCCGTGAAAGGCGCGATTCCTCACCTCACGCGTGGGCTGGCTCGCGAGTTCGCGCCGGACAACATTCGCGTCAACTGCGTCGCGCCCGGTGTGATTCGCACTCGGTTTCACCAGCACATGTCAGCGGAGCAGAAGAAGCTGAACCTCGATAATCGCATTCCGCTCAAGCGCGAAGGCGCGTCCGAGCAAGTGGCCGACGCGATCCTGATGTTGGTGCAGAACGACTACATCACCGGGGACACGGTGACGATTGATGGTGGACTGACGATGCGGATCGCGTAGTTTAGCGGGGTAATCAATGTCCAGAAATCAGTAACCAGTTTGGGAAGTCCGCCGCCGTCCCAACTGGTCGCTGAAACTGATTACTGATTACCCTCCGTAGCCGTTACTTCACCGCCAAAAACTTCAAACACACGGGCGTGCCAATTTCCAACCGGGTGTCCGTCGCGGTAAGCTTGCCGGTCGCCTGATCCACCTTGAAGAGCGCGATCGTGTCAGAGCCTTGGCCCTCGGTGAAGAGCCATTTGCCGGTCGGGTCGAGGTTGAAGTTGCGCGGGGTCTTGACCTCCGCCGGCGCGTTCTGCACGAGAGTGATCTTGCCGTCATCCGCGACTGAAAAGACCGCGATGGTGTCGTGACCACGGTTCGAGCCGTAGAGGAATTTCCCATTGGGGTGCGCGACGACTTCCGCTGTGCTCCAGCCCGGTTTGGGCCCGGGACCATCGGCGGCGGGCAGCGTGGAGACGGTGTGCATTTCCTTCAGCGCACCCTTCGCGGCGTCGTAGCTGAACGCGGTCATGGTGAGGTTAATTTCGTTGATGAGGTAGGCGAACTTGCCGCTGGGATGAAATGCGAAGTGGCGCGGTCCGCTGCCGGGCGCGACGGCGGCGAACGGCGGATCGTTCGGCGTCAACGTGCCCTTCGCCGGGTCGAGCTTGTAGATGAGCACTTTGTCGAGCCCGAGGTCAGCGACGAAGGCAAAGCGGTTGTCGGGCGAGACGTTCACCGAGTGGGCGTTGGGCTGGCTCTGGCGCTTGGTCACGCTCTTGCCCTCGTGCTGCACGAAGCCGGTGTGTTCGCCCACCGAGCCGTCCGGCCGGATGGGCAGAGCCACCACGCTGCCACCGCCGTAGTTGGCGGCGAGCGCGACCTTGCCGCTCTTGTCCACCGTGACGAAGCAAGGGCCGGCTCCGACGGTGGAATGCTGGCTCAGGAGCTTGAGCTTGCCGTCGGGCTGGATGGCAAACGCGCTGACGCCGCCGCCCTTCTTGCCGGCGACATCATTCACCTCGCCGACAGCGTAGAGGGATTTTCCGTTGGGATGAAACGCGAGAAACGACGGGTTTACCGCCTCGCCCGCGAGTTCGGGCTTGCCCACCTCGCCGGTCGCGGCGTTGAAGGTGAACATGTAGATCCCTTGGCTCTTCTTGCCGGTGTAAGTGCCGACGTAAGCGCGGAATTGCGTCGGGCCGGCCGTCTTGTCAGCAGCCGTGGCGAGCGACGAGCCCAGCGCAGCGGCGAGGGTGGAGGTGGAGGCGAGTTTCAGGAAGCGGTGGCGATTCATGCGCGTAGCAAACCAGACCGGCACTGCACAGCGCAAGCCGGCGCTTCATGGCGGGGGACGGTGGCTTGTGAAAAAAATCACAAAACACTTGCCGCGTGTCCGGCCGATGCTTTACTTGCGGTGTTCGCGGACAATTTCCGCGTGCTTCCGCCATGCCGACCAGCGCTGAACTAGGCTACAACTCGAAGATTGAGGGTGACGTCGTGGTCACGCGCGTGGACGCGGCCATCAACTGGTGCCGCAAGCAGTCGCTGTGGCCGATGCCGATGGGCCTGGCCTGCTGCGCCATCGAGCTGATGGCGGCGGGCGCGAGCAAGTTCGACATTTCGCGGTTCGGCTCGGAGGTCATGCGCTTCTCGCCCCGGCAGTCGGACGTGATGATTGTCGCGGGCACAGTCACTTACAAAATGGCGCTGGCCGTGCGCCGCATTTACGACCAGATGCCGGAGCCGAAATGGGTCATTGCAATGGGCGCGTGCGCCTCGACCGGCGGCATGTATCGCAGTTACGCAGTGCTGCAAGGCGTGGACAGCATCGTGCCGGTGGACGTGTATGTGGCTGGCTGTCCGCCGCGACCGGAGGCGCTGCTGGACGCGCTCATCAAGTTGCAAAACAAGGTGCAGAAGGAGCCGGTGCTGGCCGCCTGAACCGCCTCTCAACTCTCAACTTTCAACCCTCAACTTCCCCCGTGGTCACCGCCGAACTCGCCAACCAGCTGAAAGCCAAATTCGGCGAACTGCTGTCCACGCCCGTCGAGTTTCGCGGCGAAGTCACGCTGAAGCTGGCCGATGCCGAGCGCATCGCGGAGGTGTGCGAATTCGCGAAGAAGTCCTTGGGCTACGACATGCTCCTCGACTTGACTGGCATCGACAACTACGGCGAAGACCCGCGTTGGACTCTGGTTTACGAGCTTTACGGCACTGGCCACGGCTGCCACCTACGCCTCAAAACCGAGGTCAGCGAGGAGAAGTCCGAGTTGCCCACCGTCACCGGTGTCTGGCGCGGAGCCGACTGGCACGAGCGCGAGGCCTACGACATGATGGGCATCCGCTTCCGTGGGCATCCCGACTTGCGGCGCATCTTGATGTGGGACGGCTATCCGTATTTTCCGCTGCGGAAGGACTTCCCGCTTGCCGGCAAGCCGACTGATTTGCCCGACGTGGCGTTCACCAAGCCCGCGCCGCTGGAAGGCGGGCCGTTTGTGACCGTTGCGGGTGGCAAGGACAGCATCGCTCGCGAGCCGCGTGTCCGCTTGCCGGAAAACTGATTTCATGGCCACTGCTCAAACCATCGAATTCCGCGAGCCGGCTTCACGCTTGGCAGAGGGAGCCAAGTCACTCATGCCGGCGTCCGCTGGCGATGAAGGCGAACTGCAGGGCGAGAAGATGGTGCTCAACATGGGGCCGTCGCATCCGTCCACGCACGGCGTGCTGCGCATCATCTTGGAGCTGGACGGCGAAATCATCACCAAGGCCACCCCAGACGTGGGTTATCTGCATCGCGGCGACGAGAAGATCGCCGAGAACATGACCTACACCCAGTTCATCCCTTACACGGACCGGCTGGATTACCTCGCGCCACTGGCGAACAACGTCGCCTACGCGCTGGCAGTGGAAAAGCTCCTCGGCATTGACCAGCAGCTCCCGCCGCGCTGCCAATACATCCGCGTCATCTGCTGCGAGATGGCGCGTATCTCGGCGCACCTGCTCGGCCTCGGCGCGTTCGCGATGGACATCGGCGCGCTCACGGTCTTCCTGCACACGTTCACCGAGCGCGAGAAGATTTACTCGCTCATCGAACGGCTCACCGGCGCGCGCTTCACGACGAGTTACACGCGCATCGGCGGGCTTTCGCGCGACCTGCCACCGGGCTGGGCGGAGGCGTTGCGCAAGTTTTGCGATGAGGTGGAAGTCAACTTCGCCGAGTCCGAGACGCTGCTCACGCGCAACCGCATCTTCGTGGACCGCACGCGCGACATCGGCATCATCTCGGCGGCGGACGCGATTGATTACGGCCTCACCGGCCCGAACCTGCGCGGCAGCGGCGTGGACTACGACGTGCGCAAGACGCATCCGTATCTCGTCTATGGCGAGCTGGACTTCGAGGTGCCCGTCGGCTCCGTCGGCGACAGCTACGACCGCTACCTCGTCCGCATGGAAGAGATGCGCCAGAGCGTGCGCCTCATCCGCCAGTGCCTCGCGAACCTTCCCGGCGGCGACGACAACGACGCGAAGGAACCCATCAACGTGCCCGACGGCAAAGTGGTTTTGCCCCCGAAGAGCAAAGTGCTCACCAGCATGGAGGAGCTGATTCACCAGTTCATGCTGGTGACGCAGGGAGTCAACGCGCCGCCGGGAGAAATCTATTTCGGCGCGGAGAACCCGAAGGGGGAGCTGGGCTTCTACATCAACTCGCGCGGCGGCGGCACACCGTATCGGCTGAAGATTCGCGCGCCCTCGTTCTGCAACCTGAGCATCCTGCCGCATGTGCTGCCCGGCCACATGATGAGCGACGCGGTGAGCATCCTCGGCTCGATTGATTTTGTGATGGGAGAGTGTGACCGATGAGCTTCGCCGTCCCCGCCAACTTGGAAGCCCAGCTCGACGAGCTGGCTACGCACTATCCGCAGAAGCGGAGCGCGTCGCTCATGTTCCTGCACGCGTTGCAGGAGCACTTCGGCTACATCTCGCGCGACGCCGTGGAGTGGACCGCCCGCAAGCTCGGCCTCCAGCCCATCAACGTTTACGAGTTGGTCACGTTCTATCCGATGTTCCGGCAGGAGCCGCTCGGCAAGACCCACATCAAGGTCTGCCGCACGTTGAGCTGCGCGTTGGCCGGCAGTGGCGAACTCCGCACGCACTTTTGCTCGAAGCTCGGCCTCGACGCCCACAAGCACGCGCCCCAGACCACACCGGACGGGAAGTTCACCGTCGAGTTCGTCGAGTGCCTCGCCGACTGCGGCAACGCGCCGGTGGTGCTGTTGAACGAGGATTTGCTGCCGAAGGTCACGCCCGCGCAGGCGGATGAAATCGTGGCGAAGGGGAAGTCGAAATGAAACCTTGGTTGCCCGACATGGATTTGAACCATGACAAACAGATTCAGAGACTGTTGTGCTACCATTACACCATCGGGCAGTCCGTAGCGCGGAGGAACCTAGGGATTTCCAACTGAGAGTCAAGCCGCCATGCCGCAGGAACACCGCCTAATTCTCAAGCACGCCGACCAGCCCGGTTACACGCCGGACCTCGAGTGCTACCTCCGCCACGGCGGCTACGACGCGCTGAAGAAGGTGCTCGCCCTCGCGCCCAAGGACTTGCCCGATGGCAAGAAAATGTCCCCGCAGGAACAGGTCCGCGAGGATGTGAAGGCCTCCGGCTTGCGCGGTCGCGGTGGCGCGGGTTTCAGCGCGGGCATCAAGTGGTCACTCGTGGACCGCAAGTCCGGCAAGCCGATCTACCTCATTTGCAACGCGGACGAATCCGAGCCGGGCACGTTCAAGGACCGCCAGATTATCCACAAGGACCCGCACCAGCTCATCGAGGGGATGATTCTCTCTTGCTGGGCGAACGACGTGAAGCTCGCCTACCTCTACATTCGCGGCGAGATGCCACAGGGCGCGAAGCTGCTGAACAAGGCCCTCGACGAAGCGCGGGCGAAGAACTTCCTCGGCAAGAACATCCTCGGCTCCGGCTACGACCTGGAAATTTACGTTCATCGCGGCGCGGGCGCTTACATCTGCGGCGAGGAGACCGGCCTCATCGAGTCGCTCGAAGGCAAGCGCGCCTACCCGCGCATCAAGCCGCCCTACTTTCCCGCTGTGCTCGGCCTCTACATGTGCCCAACCATCGTGAACAACGTGGAGACGCTCTGCCACGTTAAGCACATCGTGAACATGGGCGCGGCCGAATACGCCAAGCTCGGCACACCCAACAACACCGGCACCCGCATCGTCAGCCTCAGCGGAGACGTGAAGCGCCCCGGCTACTTTGAAATCGAGGTCGGCAAAGTCACCATTGGCGAACTCATCAACGACCCCGCGTTCGGCGGCGGTCTGTGCGACGGGCGCAAGCTCAAGGCCATCATCCCCGGCGGCTCGTCCTCAAAAATCCTGAAGGCCGGCGAGACGTTCAAACTCAACCGCAAAGGCGCTGACGGCCAGATGGCCAAGGTGGACGTGCCGCTCCTCGACCTGCCCTACGACTTCGATTCCCTCATGGCCGCCGGCACCATGTCCGGCTCCGGGGCGATCATCGTGCTGGACGACACCCGCGACATCGTCGAGGCGCTCGCGAACCTCGCCGAGTTCTACGCCCACGAGAGTTGCGGCCAGTGCACGCCCTGCCGCGAAGGCTCCCTCTGGATGAGCAAGGCCCTCCACCGCCTCACCCACGGCCACGGCCGCAAGGCCGACGCCGACTATCTGCTGCACATCGCGCAAAACATCCAAGGCCGCACCATATGCGCCTTCGGCGAAGCCTGCGCCTGGCCGGTCTTGAGCTACGTGAAGAAGTTCAAGGATGACTTCGAGGCGAAGGGCGCTGCCGACGAGGCCAAAGCAGCGGCCGCCAAACACTGATTTCCATGTCCGCCCCCGCGACAACTGAAGCCAAGCCCGCCGCGCCCGCCGCTGCGCCGGCTCCGCCGCTGCCGTCCGACAAAATCAAAATCAAGGTGGACGGCCGCGAAATCGAAGTGCCGAAGATGATGCCCAACTGGCAGGGCAAGATGGAGCCGACCACGATGCTCCAGGCCTGTCAGCTCGCGGCGCACGAGGTGCCGCATTACTGCTATCATCCGAAGCTCCCCGTCGCCGGCAACTGCCGCATGTGCCTCGTCGAATTCGGCACGCCGCAGATGGGCCCGGACCGCAAGCCGGTGCTCAACGAGGATGGCTCGCCCAAGATTGCGAAGTCCGTGCTGCCCTACGAGCCGGGCACCCCGCGCGGAGCCATCGCGTGCGCCACGCCCATTTCGCCGGGCATGGAGATTTACCCGAATTCCCCCGCGACGAAGCAGATGCGCGAGGCGGTGCTCGAATCGCTGCTCATCAACCACCCGCTCGACTGCCCCATCTGCGACCAGGCCGGCGAATGCAAGTTGCAGGAATACTCCGTCGAGCACGGTCAGGCGCAGAGCCGCTTCGTCGAGGCGAAGGTTCACAAGCCCAAGGCCGTGGACCTCGGGCCGCGCATCGTGCTCGACGACGAGCGTTGCATTCTTTGCACCCGCTGCATCCGCTTCACGAAGGACATCGCCGGCGACGACGCGCTCGGTATTGTGAACCGCGGCAGCTACAACACCATCGCCGCCTGGGCCGAGGGCAAGTTCGACAACAACTACACCCTCAACACCGTGGACATCTGCCCGGTGGGCGCGCTCACGTCGAAGGACTTCCGCTTCCAGATGCGCGTGTGGTTCATGAAGGAAACGAAGTCCCTCTGCACGAGCTGCGGCACCGGCTGCAACATCATCGTCGGCTCGCGCGAGGAGAAGGTCTATCGCTACGAGCCGCGCCAGAACGACGCGGTGAACTCGATGTGGATGTGCGACTCGGGCCGCTTGAACTACAAGTGGATTGGCCGCACGGACCGGCTTCAGAAATGTGGAATGCGGATTGCGGAACGCGGCATGTTGGAAGTCGCGTGGCCCACCGCGCTCAAGGCCGTTTCCGCCAAGCTCGCCTCCGCCCCGACCGGCAGCGTCGCCGTCATCGCGAGCGCGCGGCAGACGACCGAGGAACTTTTCCTCCTCGCCAAGCTCGCGAAGCGGTTCAACGCCCTGACCGATTCCGTCGCCCGCAACGGCGAGGGGGACAAGCTGCTCGTCAACGCGGACAAGAATCCGAACTCCAACGGCGCGCGGCTCACCGGCATCGCCGGCCCGCAACTCGGGGTGAACCTCGCGAAGATCGCCGACGGCATCCGCAGCGGCAGCATCCGCACGCTCATCGTCTTTGGCGAAGACGTGACCAAGCACGGCATCGGCGCGGACTTGCTCGCGAAGCTCGACACGCTCATCGTCAGCGACATCCTGCCGAACGCGACGACTGCCGCTGCGCACTTCGTTCTCCCCGGCTGCGCGCACGTCGAGAAGCGCGGCACGTTTGTGAACGTGAAGGGCCGCGTGCAGAAGTTCATGAAGGCCGTCGAGGCCCCCGGCGACGCCCGCCCCGAGTGGGAGTTCCTGCACGAGCTGGTTCACAACGTCACCGGCCAGAACGGCTTCTCGACCATCGAAGGGCTGTTCAACCAGATGGCGCGCGAAGTCCCAGGCTTCGCGGGCTTGGAGTGGGCGAAACTCGGCGACACGGGTGTGACGGTGCAAATCTAGTTTTCCATGGCCTGGCTTGATTCATTGAGTCCGCAGATGCAGTTCGTGTTTTTCACGCTGCTGAAGATTGCGTGCGTGCTGGGGCCGCTGCTGACGCTGGTCGCTTACGCGGTGCTGGCGGAACGCAAGGTCTCGGCGCTCATCCAGGACCGCGTCGGACCGAACCGCGTGAACCTCCCGCTCATCGGCAGCATCCCGGTCCTTGGGCCGTTCCTCACCAAGCTCGGCTTTTGGCACCCGCTCGTGGACGGCGTGAAGAGTTTCATCAAGGAGGACTTCACCCCGGCGCACGTGCGGAAGATTTACTTCTGGCTCGCGCCGGCCATCTCGCTCGTGCCGGCGTTCCTCGTCGTGGCGGTGATTCCGTTCGGCTCCACGCTCGGCGCGCAGAAGATGGTCATCGCGGACCTCAACGTCGGCATCCTCTACACGTTCGGCATCGTGTCGCTCGGCGTGTATGGCATCGTGCTGGCGGGCTACGCGGCGAACTCGAAGTTTCCCTTCCTCGGCGGCATCCGCGCCAGCGCGCAGATGATTTCCTACGAAATCGCGATGGGCATGAGTGTCATCCCGGTCTTCCTCGTCGTAGGCGATTTGAACCTCGGCAAAATCATCGAGCACCAGGCGCAGAACGGCTGGAACGCCTTCCCGGTCTTCGGCGGCGGGTTCGGCTTGCAGCAACTGCTGCTCATTCCGTGCGGCGTCATCTCCTTCGTCATCTTCTTCATTTCCGCCCTGGCGGAAACGAATCGTCTGCCCTTCGACATGGCGGAGTCCGAATCCGAACTCGTCAGCGGCTACCACACGGAATACAGCTCGATGAAGTTCGGCATGTTCTTCATCGGCGAATACGCGAACATGTTCGCCGGGGCGGCGATGATGACGACGCTCTTTCTCGGTGGCTGGACACTGCCGATCCTCGGCCTCAACGTCGCACCGGCGGAAGGCGAGTGGTTCAAGGGCCTGCTGCACATCGGGATTTTCATGGGGAAGATGCTCGGGTTCATGTTCATCTTCATGTGGATTCGCTGGATGCTCCCGCGCTTCCGTTACGACCAGTTGATGGACCTCGGCTGGCGGCGGATGATTCCGCTGGCACTGGCGAACATCATCTTAACCGCTGCCGTGCTGGCGCTGACCAACCGTTGACCGACGCACGACCATGATTGTCAAACGCAACGCACTGACTTGGTTTGAGCGGCTGTATCTGCCGGCTATCATCGGCGGGCTGAAGGTCACCACGCGCCATTTCCTCAACACCATCTCCGGCACGACCAAGGTCACGCAGCAGTATCCCGAGGAGCCCACGCGCGTGCTGCCCGGCTATCGCGGCGCGCCGTATCTCGTGCGTGACCAGGACGGCGCGACCAAGTGCGTCTCCTGCCAGCTCTGCGAGTTCGTCTGCCCGCCCAAGGCCATCCGCATTACGCCACCCGGCCCGACCGGCCAGCCCGCCGACCGCACCAATGCGGAGAAGATGCCCGAGGAGTTCGAAATCAACATGCTCCGCTGCATCTTCTGCGGCCTCTGTCAGGAGGTCTGCCCGGAGGAAGCCATCTTCCTCAAGAGCGACTTCTCGCTCACCGGCCTCGCGCGCGGCGAGATGATTTACGACAAGGAGAAGCTCCTCGCCCTCGGCGGCACGCACCCCGGCATCCAGAAGTGGAAGCACAAGCTGGAGGAAGCGAAGGAGCAGGAAACTTTCCCGGTGAAGGTCTAGGCATCGCACATGGCATTACCCGACATACTTTTTTACCTCTTCGCTTTCCTGACGCTCCTCTTCGGCGCGCTGGCGGTGGCCAATCCGTTCAGCCGCAACCCGGTCACGAGCGCGATGTTCCTTGTGCTGACCATCTGCGCGATGGCCGGCCTCTTCGTGCTGCTCAACGCCTTCTTCCTCGCGGCGGTGCAAATCCTCGTCTATGCGGGCGCGGTGATGGTGCTCTTCCTCTTCGTCATCATGCTCCTCGACCTCAAGGAGGAGCAGCGCCGGAAAATAAACCTTTTCGGCATTGTGACCGGCACCGGCGCGGTGCTGGGCCTGGGCTTCCTGCTCACGCGCACCATCTGGGGCGGCGACCTGAACCAAGCCGCCAACCCTCGCGTCATCGGCGACACCAAGGCGCTCGGCCTCGAACTGTTCACCAAGGGCCAGTTCCTGCTCCCCTTTGAAATCGTCTCCGTCCTCCTGCTCGTGGCGATGGTGGGCGTGATTCTCCTGAGCAAGAAGGAGCTGAAATGAACGTCGGCCTCGAACACTACCTCACCGTCAGCGCGATGCTCTTCTGCCTCGGGCTGCTGGGCGTCATCCTGCGGCGCAACGTCCTCGTCATCTACATGTCGCTGGAGCTGATGCTCAATGCCGCAAACCTCGCCCTCGTCGCCTTCTCGCGCTTCAACGAAAACCTCACCGGCCAGATGATGGTCTTCTTCATCATCACCGTGGCGGCGGCGGAAGTGGCCGTCGGCCTCGCGCTCATCGTCGCCCTCTACCGCAAGCGCCAGTCCGCGCACGTGGAAGACCTGACCTCGCTGAAACTCTGACATGGAACCCACTCTCAGCCCCACCGGCTACGCCGCGCTGACGATACTGCTCCTGCCCCTCGCGGCGGCGGTGGTCGCCTTGGTCTGCCCGTGTCCCGACCCGGAGCGCACCGCGAACCGCTCCATCGGCGCAATTGCCATTGGCTTCATCCTGAGCCTCGGCCTGTTCTTCTTCGCCAGCGACAAGGCGCAGGAAATCAACTTCAACTGGCTCGCCGTCGGCGACCTGAAAGTATCCTTCGGCCTGCTGCTCGACCCGCTTTCCAAGCTCATGCTCCTCGTCGTCACCGGCGTCGGGCTGATGATTCACATCTACTCGCGCGGCTACCTGCACGGCGACCGCAGCTATCGCCGCTACTTCGCCAGCCTGAGCCTCTTCACCTTCTCGATGCTCGGCATCGTGCTCGCGAACAACCTCTTCATGATGTTCGTGTTCTGGGAGCTGGTCGGCGTGAGCAGCTACCTGCTCATCGGCTTCTGGTTCGAGAAAAACTCCGCCGCCGACGCCGCGAAGAAGGCCTTCCTCACCAACCGTGTCGGCGACTTCGGCTTCATTCTCGGCATAATTCTCACCTGGGCTGCGCTCGGCTCGGTGAACTTCACGGAGCTGGCCAGCGCGGTGGAGTTGGGCGGAAGGCTCGCTGACAAGTCCGCTGGTTTCTCCGTGCTCGCCGAGCCGCTGGGGAAAATCTTCCAGTCCACGAGCTGGTGGCTGGTTCACCCGAACGTGCTCGTCACGCTCGTCGGCCTGCTGCTTTTCATGGGCGCGATGGGCAAATCCGCGCAGTTCCCGCTGCACGTCTGGTTGCCGGACGCGATGGAAGGCCCCACGCCCGTCAGCGCGCTGATTCACGCAGCCACGATGGTCGCCGCTGGCGTGTTCATGCTCTGCCGCATCTTCTTCCTGCTCGATATCCCCGGCTCGCACGCGCTGGAATTCATCGCGTGGATTGGTGGTGTCACCGCATTGCTCGCCGCGCTCATGGCGCTCCAGCAAAACGACATCAAGCGCATCCTCGCCTACTCCACGCTCTCACAGCTCGGCTACATGGTGATGGCCGTGGGCCTGCACGCGCCCGGCCCGGCAATGTTCCATCTCACCACGCACGCAGCCTTCAAGGCGCTGCTCTTCCTCGGGGCCGGCTCGGTGATTTACGCCTGCCACCACGAACAGAACATCTGGAAGATGGGCGGCCTGCGCGACGCGATGCCGCGCACGTGGTGGACGTTCCTCTGGGGCACGCTCGCTTTGTGCGGCATGTGGCCGTTCGCCGGCTTCTTCAGCAAGGACGCCATCCTCGCCGCCGCGCTGGAGCACAAAAACATTCCGCTCTTCGTCCTCGGCGTGTTCGTCGCGGGCCTGACAACCTTCTACATGAGCCGGCTCGTGCTGGTCGCCTTCTGCGGCAACGCCCGCAGCGAGGAAGCCAGCCACGCGCACGAATCACCCGGGGTGATGACATGGCCGCTCGTCGTTCTCGCCGTGCCGACGCTGCTCGCCGGAGCCATGGGCATTGACGCCTTCATTGCAAAGGCCCTGCCCAGCGAACACCCGCCGCACAACGAAGGCTTCCTCGACAACCTCTTCGCGCCGTTCAACCACAATATCCTCGCCGCCGGCTTTGGCCTGCTCGCCGTCGTGGCTGGCTACCAGCTTGCCCGCGCGCTCTACGTGAACGCCGACCGGGACCGGTTGCCGGAGAAGATCGGCGTGCTCGCGAAGATGGCCCGCGACCGCTTCTACTTCGACGAGCTTTACGAGTGGTTCATCTCTGTCACGCAGGAAACGCTCGCGCGCGTGGCGGACTGGGTGGACCGCTGGATTATCGCCGGCCTGCTTGTGCGCGGCACGCACGGCACCACTGAGCTCTTCGGTCGCGCCTTGCGTCTCGTGCAGACCGGCAGCCTGCAAACCTACGCCTTCCTCTTCGCCGCCGGCGTCGTGCTGGTGCTGGCGTGGCAGCTCCTCGGCAATTCGCCCACCCACTGACCATGTCGCTGCTCTCCGCCATTTTTCTGCTCCCGCTGCTGGCCGCGCTGGTGGTCCTGTGCATCCCGCGCAACTACAAGTTCGTCATCCGCCTCGTCACGCTCGGCGCTACCTTCGCCTCGATGCTGCTGGCGCTCGCGCTGTTCGCCAAATACAACGCCGCCCCGGTCGAGAACGGCTTCAAGTTCGTCGAGCGGCACGCGTGGGTGAGCGTTTCGGCGCTCAAGCTCGACATCGGCTGGCACCTGGGCGTGGACGGCATCAACCTCGGCCTCATTGTGATGGGGGCCATCGTGGCGTTTGCCGCCGCGTGCGTGTCGCGCGAAATCAAGCGGCTGGAGAAGGAGTATTACACCCTGCTGCTCGTGATGACCGGCGGCATTCTCGGCGCGTTCGCGTCGCTGAACCTCTTCTTCTTCTACTTCTTCCACGAACTCGCGCTGGTGCCGACCTTCATCATGATTGGTGTTTGGGGCCACGGCGAGAATCGCAACTACGCGACCTTCAAAATCACCATCTACCTCAGCCTCGGCGCGCTCATCGCGCTGGCCGGTCTCGTCGCGCTCTACCTCCAGTCCGGCGCGAACACCTTCGACATCGTCGAGCTGACCCAGGCCGTGAAGGCCCGCCCGCTCCCGCTCGCGGCGCAGTCGCTCATCTTCCCGCTGCTGCTCTTCGGGTTCGGCATTCTCGTCTCGCTGTGGCCGTTCCACACCTGGGCGCCGCTCGGCTACGGCGCTGCGCCGACCGCCACCGCGATGCTTCACGCGGGAGTGCTCAAGAAGTTCGGCCTCTACGGCCTGCTGCGCGTCGGCATCCCGCTCATGCCCGACGGCGCGGCGGCGTGGCTGGAAATCCTCGCCTTCCTCTGCCTCGGCAACATCGTTTACTGCGGCCTCGTCGCAATGCGGCAGAAGGATTTGAACCTGCTCATCGGCAATTCCAGTGTCGCGCACATGGGCTTCATCTTCCTCGGCATCGCCAGCCTGAACATCGTGGGCGTCACCGGTGCAGTCGTGGTGATGGTCGCGCACGGCTTCCTCGCGGCGCTGACCTTCGGCCTGAGCGGCGCGCTCCGCGAGAAGACCGGCACGCTGGAGATGGAGAAACTTGGTGGCCTGCTGCGACAAATCCCCTTCCTCGGCGCGGCCGTCGTGATGGCGATGCTCGCGGGCTGCGGTCTGCCGGGCTTCGCGAACTTTGTCGGCGAGGCGATGGTGCTCTTCGGCTCGTGGCGCGTCTTCCCGCTCGTGACTACGCTTGCGACTTGGGGCGCGCTCATCATCGGCGCGATCTATATGCTTCGCGCCGTCCGCAAAATCCTGCATGGCCCGGAGAAGCCCGAGTGGGCCGCACTCAAGGACGCCAGCGCGTGGGCGAAAGTCCCGTTCGTCCTTCTGCTCGCCGCGTTACTACTGCTCGGCGTCTGGCCACGTCTGTTGACCGACAAGATACAACCTAGCGTCGCCGCCATCCTCACCATGGCGAACACGAGGGCCGCCGACAAAGCCCCGCGCGCCGGGGAGGTCAAGAAAGCTGCTGGCGAAGCCAAGCAGCGCGCCGTGCAGCCGCGATAACTTTCACTGCCGAATGAACGCCTCTCTCATTGTCCTCGAACTCGCCGTGGTAATCCTCGGCTTGGTCGTGCTCGTGCTGGACTGGTTTACGCCAGCGCAGGACCGCCGGACGCTCGGTTATGGCGCAGCCCTCGGGGTGGGGATCGTGCTGCTCTACAGTTTCTTCGCATTTGACGGCCGCGATCCGCTCTACGCCTTCGGCAACGCCTACGTCCTCGACGGCCTCGCGCTGTGCGCTGGAGCTGATCACGGTCACCTTCTATGTGCTCGTGAGTTTCCTTCGCCGTCGTGTTGAATCACTGGAGGCCGGTGTGAAGTATCTCATCCTTGGCGCGCTCTCCTCGGGCTTCCTCGTCTATGGCATCGCGCTCATCTTCGGCGCGACCGGCGCGATGAACTTCAACGAGCTGGCCGACAAGCTCGCGACCAACGCCGGCCTCGGTCACAAGTCGCTGCTCATGACCGGTGTGCTCCTCGTGCTCGTGGGCCTCGGCTTCAAGATGGCTGCCGTGCCATTCCAGATTTGGGCGCCCGACGTGTATCAAGGCTCGCCCACGCCCACGACCGCTTTCCTCTCCGTCGGCTCGAAGGCTGCGGGCGTCGTGCTGCTCATGCGCCTGCTCGGCACCGCGATTCCCGACCTCGCCTTCAACTTGGAGAAGCTGCTCATGGCGATGGCCGCCGCGACGATTCTCTACGGTAGCCTTTGCGCCATCCCGCAACGCAACCTCAAGCGCCTGTTCGGCTACAGCAGCATCGCCAACTCGGGCTTCCTGCTGCTCGGCTTCGCGGTGATGAATCGTTCCGGCTCGTCGGCGATTCTTTACTTCCTTGCGGGCTACCTCTTCACCGTGATCGCCGCGTTCACCGTGCTCGCCGTCGTTGTGCAGGAAGCGGGCGCGGAAGACATCTCGTCGCTGTCCGGCCTCGCGCAACGCTCGCCTCTTCTGGCCACCTCGCTCACTCTAGCAATGGTTTCGCTCGCAGGCATCCCGCCGCTTGCGGGCTTCTTTGGGAAATTCCTCCTGCTCAAGGCCGTCATCGCTGAGGGCATCCGCTGGCACGCCTACTACTGGCTCTTCGCCGTCGCCGTCGTGGGTGTGCTCATCTCGCTTTACTACTACTTCAACGTGGTGAAGGCGATTTACTGGAGCAAGGGCGCGACCGATCTCACGCCCATTGCCGTCTCGCTCCCGACGAAGTTCGCCCTCGCTGTCTGCATTGTCGGAATGCTCTGGCTCGGGCTGAACCCCGACGGCGCGCTGGAGCTGGCGGTGGAGGCGGTGAAGTCGCTGCGGCTGGCGTGAGGGAAAAGCTCCCGTCCCAGACTGGTTTTTCCCTCGGCCGCTTTGTGTGCTTTGTGCCCTTTCGCAGCTTAACTTCGGAGTCCGGCTTCAGTTCAGCCCCATCTTCAGCAACACCCCCGCCGGCACCTCTGGTTCGCCCACGGACAACAGCCGGTCCGCCATGTCATTTAGCGCGAGTCGAGTCTCGTGGAATCGCTCGGACAGCGTGGCCAACACATTGTTGAGCCCGTGCTGCCGCGCCAGCCGGTGGTCGCTGGCTGCGCGGAAGTTTGCCTGTCCGAGCGATTCGTAATAGCCGAGGTCCGGGAAGCCCCGCTGCTCCGCCCGCGCGCGGATGCGGTCGGGGAAAATCCCGGACAGGAAAAGGGAATGGTTGCCAATGTGCGTGCGGATGAGAAAACGCGTTGGTTCATCGGCTGTCTGGAGCGCCGCGAGCAGCTCGAAGAAATAATCCAGCGCACCCGCGTGGCCTGGGACGCGCAGTCGCGAACGCTCGGTCTCGGAAAACTCCGCCAGCACTTCGGCCACGTAGTCTGTCACCACGCGGTCGGCGATGTCGGCACGGCGCAGGACCTGCCGCACCAGCACGTAGAAATAGAGCCGCGCCGAGACCCGCAGACAGCCGCGATGTTCCAGCAGCGCTCGACAGAGCCGTTCGTCATCTAGGATCAAGTCGCGCGTGTCCTCGTCGGCGAGCAGTCGGGTGAGGCAGTCGAGGTCGCCCGCGCCGTGGCCGAGCGTGGCGACGATGAAGTCAACATCCTCGGCAGTGAACTGGATCCGGCAATTCGGTTGAATCACATGCATGGCCGCTGGGGTATCTATCGGCTGAAATCGCCGATTGCTTCAATCGGGTGTTAACTGCACTTCGCTGGGATGAGAGCGAGAGTTTTTGTTTTCTTGCCGCCCGGTTTCCGTGAGACTCCGCGCATGACTCCTGACTGGTATCGTGTTTCAAATGTGGCGGAGGCGCCTTCGCCGTCGCTCCTCGTCTACCCCGATCGCGTGGCGGAAAACGTGCGGCGGATGATCGCCGTCGCAGGTGGCGCGGCCCGGCTGCGGCCGCACATGAAGACACACAAGATGCCTGAGCTGATCCGGCTTCAGCTCGGGCTGGGCGTCACGAAGTTCAAGTGCGCCACGATCGCCGAGACGGAGATGACGGCGGGCGCGGGCGCGCCGGACGTGCTGCTCGCGTATCAGCCCGTCGGACCGAACGTTGCGCGGCTGCTCGCGCTTGCGCAGAAATTTCCGGGGACGAAGTTCGCCGCCGTGGCGGACGACGCGGACGCGATCCGTGCGTTGGGCGCGGCCTTCGCGGCGACGGGGCGCACACTGGACTTGTATCTCGATGTGGACATGGGGATGCACCGCACGGGCGTCGAGCCGGGAGCGCAGGCCGTGGAATTGTATCGGCTCATCGCCAGCACGCCGGGCCTGCGCGCGGCGGGCTTGCACTGTTACGATGGCCACAACCACGTCACCGACCTCGCGCAGCGCACGGCGCAATGCGACCGTGAGTGGGCGGCGGTGGAGGCGTTGCGCGCGGAGCTGCGCGCGGCCGGGCTGGCGGTGCCCAAGCTCGTCGCGGGCGGCACGCCGACGTTTCCCATTCACGCGAAGCGCGCGGACGTGGAGTGCAGTCCCGGCACGTGCGTGCTGTGGGATTTCGGCTACGGTGAAAAACTGCCGGACATGGATTTTCTCCCGGCGGCGATTTTGCTCACGCGGGTCATCAGCAAGCCCGGCGAGAACCGGCTTTGCCTCGACCTTGGCCACAAGGCTGTCGCAGCGGAGAACCCACATCCGCGCGTGAAGTTTTTGAATCTGCCGGACGCCGAAGCAGTGATGCAGAGCGAGGAACACCTCGTGGTCACGACGGCGCGGGCGAGCGAGTTCGCCGTGGGCGACGTGCTTTACGGCGTGCCACGCCACATCTGCCCGACGGTGGCGTTGCACTCGTTCGTGACGACGGTGCGCGACGGGAAGGCGGACGGGCGCTGGCTGGTCACGGCACGCGAGCGGCAACTGACGGTGTGATCGCTACTCTGGCCGGAACAACGCTACTCGGCCTTCTTCTTGCCCTTCTTGCCGTCGCCTTTTCCTTTCGCGGGCTTAGTGCCGCCGAGTTCGGTGAGCAGGTCTTCAAGCAGGCGGGGGACGTAGGAATTGTAACGAGCGTCGGGTGAAGGTCCGTTGGTCGGCAGGGCTTGGATGGCAGCGAGGGCGGGTGCTGCTTTCGGACCGAGCTTGCCGAGGGCGTTGAGTGCCGCAATGCCGGTGAAGACGTTGCCCTTGGTCTGGTCGGCCTGTTCGAGCAGCGCCGGCAACGCTTGGTCCAAATCCGCCTGGCTGCCGTGCTGGGCGAGTGATTGCGCCGCCGGGATGCGCACGAAGGGCGACGGGTCGGTGAGAGCTTTCTGCAAGTCCGCGCGGGCGGCGGTGGCGGCGTCCTGGCCGCGCATGAGCACGCCGAGCGCGGCCCAGTAGCGCACCGCGCTGTCCGGATCGACGAGGCGTTTCCGCAATTCCGGCAACGCGTCGGCCTTGAGCGAGGAGGCGAGGTCAGCGGTGGCGAAGACGCGGGCGAACGGAAATTTCGCGTCGTCGTGGCCGATCGTATAGGGCGCGCTGCCAGCAGAGCGGGAATGGATTTCTCCCTCGGGCAGCAGACCCACATCGCGGATTCGCGTGGCAAGTCCAGCTTGCGCGCTGCGGAATTTTGCGAGCACTTCTTGATGCTGCGGCGAGGCGGCGAGGTTCTTGACTTCGTCGGGGTCGGTGATGAGGTCGTAGAGTTCCTCGGGCGCTTTGGGCACGCGCCAGAAGAGGGATTGAGCCTCGGTGGTTTTGCCGGCCTTGAAGAGGTCGTGCCACACGCGCGTGGTGGGCGTCTCGAACTGGTAGCTCACGTGCTGGCCTTGGGAGACGTGCGGCATGAAGTTGCGGAGGTAAACGTAGCGGCCGTCGGTGACGCTGCGCACACAGTCGATGCGTTCGTCCATGCGACCGCGGAAGCCGTAGATGAACGGCTGCGGCGCGGTAATGAATTTGCCGGCGAAAGCGTGGCCTTGCATCCACTTTGGCGGCTCAATGCCCGCGAGGCTCAGGACGGTTGGCGCGAAATCCACGAAGCTGATGAGGCGGTCGCTCGCGCCGCCGACTTTGTATTCAGGCGGGGCGAGGTGCTTCCATTTCTCGGGGAAATGGACGACGACGGGGACTTGCAGGCCGGAATTGCACGGCCAACGTTTGCTGCGCGGCATACCGGAGCCGTGGTCGGCCCAGTAGAAAACGATCGTGTCGTCGGCCAGGCCCGCATCGGACAACTCCTTCAAATGCCGGCCCGCGACGGCGTCCACTTCGCTGACTTGGTCGTAGTATTGCGCCCAGTCCTGCCGCACCTCGGGGGTGTCGGGATGGTAGGCGGGCACGCGCACCTTGGCGGGATCGTGAACGGCCTTGTGCGGGCGCGTGCGGATCTGGCTCTCGTGGCTGGCCAGCGCGTTGAAGATGGCGAAGAAAGGCTGGCCAGCGGCGCGGTTTTTCCAATGGCCCTTGTTCGACGAGTCGTCCCAGACCTGGCCGGGTTTGGCGAGATTGTAGTCTTCCTTCGAGTTGTTGGAGCAGTAGTAGCCGGCTGCGCGGAGGAACTGCGGATACATCTTGAAGCCGGCGGGCAGCGCGACCATTGAGCGCATGTGCTCCGCGCCGGTGCTGGGCGGGTAAAGGCCGCTGATGAGCGTGGTGCGCGCGGGCGCACAGACCGGCGCGCAGGACCACGCGTGGCGGAAGATCATGCCGCGCGCGGCGAGCGCATCCACGTTGGGCGTGGTTGCGTATTTGTCTCCGTAGCAACCCATGTGCGGGCCGTGGTCTTCGCTGGATAGCCAAAGAATGTTCGGCCGATCGGCCGCGACGGCGAGGAATGTTGAAAGCTGAAGGCTGAAAGCTGAAAGCGCGGCCAGCAGTCGTTTGCGTGTCATGGGGCGAAGGATGCGAATGCCGGGGCAGAAGTTACAACCGGAGAATCAGCGGGACTTGAATCGTTCGCCGCGATTCTGCCAACCTGACCACCATGAAAGTCAAAAAACTCCTGCACACGCGCTATCGCGTGAACGACCTCGAACGCACGGTGAAATTCTACCGGGAGATTCTCGGCCTCGAGGAGGTGCGGCGGCACAAGTCCCCGCGCGGTTCGGAACTGGTGTTTCTGAAAGCCCCGCAGAGTGAGGAGACGGTGGAGATTTGTTCTTTCCCTTCGAGCGGCCCCGTGCAAGTGCAGGCAGATTTGACGCACCTGGCGTTCTCGGTGGACAGCCTCGCGGCATTTGGCGAGCACCTTGCGGCGCACGGACTGAAGTATTCCGACGGGCCGACGATGCGGACGACGGGCGGGGGCTTCGCGTTCGTGGATGCGCCGGAGGGATATGAGATCGAGTTGATCGAGCCCGCGCCTCAGCCGACGGGTGCGGGGGGATACTGAATGGCGTAAGCTTGCGCGGCGATGGCTTCTCCGGCGGAGATTAAGCGTGTGTTGAAGGCGCTGGCTTGCTAGGGTGCTGCGCATCACATGAGTCAACCGACACGCGTTTCCTACGGGTTCATGGCCGCCATGCTGCTGGTGGTGGCCATGCTGGGACTGGCCACGCCGCTGCTGACCGTGCTGTTTTCCATCTTCGCGCTGAACGTGTTCAGCTTCAAACGCCGCAGCAAGACGATGGCGGTCGCGCTGTTTCTGATCGCCGTGACGACCATTTGCCTGGGGACGCTGTTCTTCTTCTCGCAGGCGATCCTCGTGGCACCAAAAATTGCCGAGAAGCTAGTTCCGACGGTCGTAGAGTTTTGCTCCAGCCATGGGATCGAATTGCCCTTCAAGAACGTGGAGAGCCTCGTGGCATTGATCAAGACCGAGTCCATGGAGCGGTTGGGGTTGGCCGGGATAGCGGCCACGCACGCCCTGCGGCAGACGGCGTTTGTGCTCATCGGCATGGTGGTGGCGATCAGTCTTTACTACAACGCCACCATCGTGATCGACCGGGACAAGCACACGTTGAAAAACAACCTGTATTCGCTCTCGGCGGACGAGATCACCAAGCGGTTTGAGCTGTTCTACCGCAGCTTTCACACCGTGATGGGAGCGCAGATTCTCATCTCGTTCATCAACTCGGCGATGACGGGCATCTTCCTGTTCGCGGCGAATTATCCCTACTGGCAACTGCTCTTGGCGGTGACGTTCCTCTGCGGCCTGCTGCCGATCCTCGGCAACATCCTGAGCAACACCATCATCGTCAGTGTCGGTTTGACGGTGGATTTCCACCACGCCTTGGCGGCGCTCGCGTTTCTCATGGTCGTCCACAAGCTCGAGTATTTCCTCAATAGCAAGATTATCGGCAAACGCATCCAGAACCCGATGTGGATGACGCTGCTGGGGCTGATCTTGGGCGAACGGCTCATGGGCGTGCCGGGCATGATCTTGGCGCCGGTCATCCTCCACTACATCAAGAGTGAGGCGTCGCGCGTGGCGGTCGAGCAGAAGACCGAAGAGTTGGTGCCGGTCGAGTCAGCGAAGCCGTGAGCGGTGGTCACAGCAGGCGTTCGAGGTAGATCACGTCCAGCCATCGGTCGAATTTGTAGCCCACTTGTTTGAAGTGGCCGACTTGGACGAAACCAAACCGCGAGTGCAGCCGCAGGCTCGCCTCGTTCGTTGCGTCGATGGCGGCAATGATGGCGTGCAGTCCGCGTTTTTGAGCTGCCGCAATTAACGGCGCGAGCAGCAGTTTCCCCAAGCCTTGCCCGCGGCGGTCAGTCGCGATGTAAACCGAGTTCTCCGTCGTGAAGCGATAGCCCGGCCGCGCGTGGTAAGGGTTCAGCGCGCTCCAGCCGACGATGTGGCCCGCGTCGTCCTCCGCGACGAAAATTGCGTAGTCGTCCCGCACGTGCTGGTCGAACCATTCCTCCCGCTGTGCCAGCGTGCGCGGCTCGTAATCGTAGGTAGCCGTCGTGGTGAGCACCGCGTCGTTGTAGATCGCCAGAATGCCCGGGCAATCGGCGCGCGTGGCAGGGCGGATGGTCATGCGGCGGGCGGCATTACTTGGCTTCCTCGGTCTGGCCTTCCGGCGCGGTTTCCGGCTCTTTTTCCTCTTCCGGCTCCGGATCCTTGGCCTCGATGGATTGCAGCGCGGCGCTGATGAGGCCGGCGAAAAGTCCACCACTCAATAAAGTATTGCGGAAGAACGTCCACGTCTCCGGCCAGCCGCCCACGCCCGTGGTCAAAGCCCGCAGCCACTCCGCAAAAGTTTTGCCGTAAGCGGGATTCTGCAGCCAGGCTGCGGTGTTGGTAATGAAGTAGAAGATCACCGCGCCCAGCAGCCCGCCCGCGATGTGTCCGGGCACCGAAACGCGACCTGCAAACTGCCGGCCCAGCAGAAAAATCATCGCGTAGGCCAGGTAGTTGACCGCCTGGTAATCGCTGAAGACAACCGTGTCGTAGTAACCCACGTTCAACGCCACGTCCGTGACAAATATCGTGCCAAAAATCGCCCACCACGGCAGCCGCTGCGGTAACACGCCCGCGCAAAACACCAGCCCGTAGGCCACGCTGAAATTTAACGGCATCACCCCCGGCCAGCGCGTCAGCGCGAAGGCCGTCAACAGCAGCACGGGGAGCAGCACGGTTCGTTTCACGACGGGCGGATGATACGGCGGTAGATTCGAGTTCAAAGTTCAAAGTGCAGCGGGCACAGTGGCCACGCACGGTGTGGGCATGGAAAAACTATTCGAGATTCTGCACGAAGACGCCGACCTGCTGGCCATCAACAAGCCCGCCGGCCTCGTCTGCCATCCCACCAAAGGCGACGTTTACTCCAGTCTTATCAGCCGCGTCCGCCTGCATCTCGGCGACGCCGCGACCGCGCATCTCGTCAACCGCCTCGACCGCGAAACCAGCGGCGTCATCCTTGTAGCCAAAAGTCCCGAGGCTGATGCGGCGCTGAAAAAACTCTTCGCGCTCCGCCGGGTTGAGAAGGAATACCTGGCCATTGCCCACGGACACTTTGGTCCCGACACCGCCGTGTGCGAGGCCCCGCTGGGCAAGGACGAACAAGCTGTCATCGCGATCAAGGACTGCGTGCGACCCGATGGAGCCGTGTCGAAGACCGAGTTCACCGTCGCACAGCGTTTCACGCGGCCCGAGGGAAATTTCACCCTTCTGCGCGTGCGACCGCACAGTGGTCGCAAGCACCAGATCCGCATCCACCTGCAGCACCTCGGCCATCCGCTCGTGGGCGACAAACTCTACGGCGGCGATGAGGGGCTCTACCTTGCGTTTGTGCTGCGCCAGCTTTCCGCCGAACAACGCGTGCGCCTCCTCTTGCCCTGCCAGGCCTTGCATGCCGCGCGGTTGGCATTCAGTTGGCGAGGGCAAGCCTGGGAATTCAGCGCTTCGCCGGAAACTTGGTTCAATGATTTTGTGGCCGGCGAACCAGCTTCGCCTGACTGGGCGGAGAAATACGTTTGAAGCGCTGGCCGAAGCGTTTTCTCAATCCAGCCCCGCAACCCTGTTTTCACGCCACCTCCGCCACCCTCGATGAACCGGTGCCGGCGCTTTGCAACGCAGTGATGCCCGATTGCCGACGCTGGCTTAGGGGTTTGAATCGCGGCCACTGGCAAGCCTTGGGTTCTCTCGCCAAAACCTCCGTCTTACTCGGAGCGTGCCAGCGGTATCTGCCTTCAAAGCGGTCTAGCTTTGTGTTCATTTCGTGTCGGCCTGCCAAGGGCAAACGCTACCACCGCACCGCAATATCGCTGGCATTCACTTTGACTTGGGGAGCGCTTCCTCTCGCATATCACACGCCTACGTAACATGCGATGGATCGTGCGGTTGCGCGAATCACGCTGATGGCCAAATGACCGTGGAAAACAGCTCCTTGCGGTTCCAGAGTCTTAAACAATTTAACCCAAGGAAATAGCCTCGATTTCATGAACGTGCCAAAACTCCGCTACCCATGCATGTCGAAGATTCCTGCCGGCAATGCCCTGCCTCCCTAGGGCAAAGTCCTGAGAAAAAACCCGTTGACGGGAAACGGAGTTTCTGCGAAAAAGAATCTGCACACGAAATAGGTAGCACAAATATGAAAACAAAAGCACTTCTCGTCGCCGGGCTGATGATGGCAGCCAGTGCGGCCTCCTCGCTCGCGCAGACCGTCTATTCCGTCAACGCGGTGGGGTTCGTGAATGTCACCTTCTCACCCGGGTTCACGCTCGCGTGCAACCCGTTGAATGGGGCAACTAACACCGTGCTCGCGCTGTTTCCGAGTGTCCCCAATGGCACGTCGATCTTTAAGTTTGATTCGGTCAGTGGTAGCTACACGGGATCAACTTTCCTTTTTGGTAGCTGGAACAACCCGTCAATGACCTTGGTTCCTGGTGAAGGGTTCTTTTTCAAGAATCCCACTGGAACGCCGATTACGAATACCTTTGTCGGCAATGTGATGCAGGGGACTTTAACGACTCCTCTGTCCGCTGGGTTCACGCTGGTTGGCTCTCAGGTTCCGCAGACTGGATTAGTCAGCACGGATTTGGGTGTCCCGATTGGCAATGCAGAATCGATTTTCAAGTTCGACAGCGTTTCCCAGTCATACACCGGTGGCAGCTTCCTGTTTGGCTCATGGAGCGGTGGTGTGGAGCCGACTGTTGGAGTGGGCGAAGGGTTCTTCGTCAAGAAAAATGCGTCTGGCAGTTGGACTCGGACTTTCAGTGTCAATCAGTAATCTAAAACTCATACAATTATGAAAAAAGCTCTGTTACTTGGCATTTTGGCGATCTCCTGTGCAGGTTCTGCCCTTGCCAATATTTCGGTGAATGGACTTACATTCAACACGGGTAACCCCGCGCTTGGGGCGGTCTACTTCGACACCGTTGGCGGGACTCCGGCCGACAGCACTGTTAAGGTTGATTTTCTATTTGGTGCTACCTCAGGCAACCTAACTGATTCAAGCCCCGTTTTCACGATTCAAAACGGCTTCAGTGGGTTCCTCAATGCTGGTGTCATCAATGTGACCAGCTCCACGGTTGGTGGCGGAGCTGGGTTCTATCAAATGCGCGCGTGGACTGGTGGCGCGACCTTCGCTGATGTGGCCAACACCAAAACAGGGACTTCCGGTGTCACGGCGATCACTTTTGGTGGCACACCGCTTGCCGGTGGGACTGCCCTTCCGGTGCCTGATTTGAACTTGCACTCATCTTTTGCCATTACTTCTGTTGCCGTTCCCGAGCCGACAACCCTCGCCCTCGGCCTTTTCGGTGCCGCTGGCTTGTTGATCCGCCGCCGCAAGTAATTGCCCAGCCTCACTCTTAAGCCGCCCTTCGGGGCGGCTTTTTTGTTGTCCAGAATTGACATCCTGCGGCACTTGGCTAGCATCTGCTCCGTTCTGGTTGGCCTGTTCGTCTATCGGCTAGGACACGGCCCTCTCAAGGCTGAAAGATGGGTTCGATTCCCATACGGGCTACCAACCACAGGAAACATTGGTGAAAGTGAGGTTTTTTGACTGCTTCTATGGCTAATTTTCCAGAAGTAAGAATGCAAGTAAGAATGTTTTTCTCACATCCTGACTTCCTACCTCTGCAAAGCCCGATCGAGTGAAGCAACGAGAGTAGACCAAGGTCAGAACGGAACTGGTCGCGGCATTTGTCGTTCAGGGACTTGCTCTCGGCATTTGTCGTAGGGCTTACCTGTTTAGTTTAGGGCGTAAGCGTCCGACTCCCGATCTTGGCCACCAGCAGCAACGAGAGTCCGGCACCGCTGCGCGCCCGTGGATCGCGCAGCTCCGCAATCCCGCGCAAAACTTGCTGGGCCAGCTTGCGTGCGACGGTGAGGTCAGGCGATGACACGGGTGGCTGCGACGCAAGATCGGCGACTTCGGCCTGTGCCACCAGGCACATGAGGTCAGCGGACGACAACAGCTCCACATTTCCGTCTGCACGGGAGAACAGCGCGGCCAGCGAGTCTGGTGCCATCAGCCGACGCGAACGCCCCATCCAGCGCAGCGCATACACCAACAGCCAGCCATCGCCATGGACCCAATCGTTCGGGGCTTGCAGAGCGAAGGCGCTCTCCCCGTCGCGGCCGTTCATCGCAGTTTGGAAGACCCAGTCGGTGAACGGTTCACCAAAGCCTGACAGCGCCGGGCGAATCGGCTGCGCGAGATTGGCAACTGCACGCCGCTCATCTCCATCGAAGGCCGCGAGGTGGTCAGCGACGAACGGCGCGGCAAGAAGGACGTGCTCAACAAGACCTTGCGCGGTCTCGATAACTGCCTCAAGGAGGGCATTCTCACCGGCGTCGCCACCAGCGTCTGCCAGACGAACATTGACGAGCTGCTCACCGAGGAGTGGCTCCAGCACCTCATCCAGCGCGGTGTCCACTACGCTTGGTATCACACCTACCGGCCCGTCGGCCCGAAGATGAACATGGCCCTCGCGCTGCGGCCCGACCAGCTAGTGCGTGTGCGCAAGTTCGTCACCGACATGCGCGCGCGGCTGCCCATCGCCATCATTGACGCCTACTACGACAGCGAGGGGCAGGCGCTCTGCCCCATGTCCACGGGCGTTTCGCATCACATCGGCCCGAAGGGTGACCTCGAGCCGTGCCCGATAATCCAGTTCGCGACGGAGAACATCAGCGACCCGCGCGGCATCTACGCGACCATGCGCGACAGCGCGTTCCTGAAAGACTTCCGCGAACTCAGCGCCGAGCACACGCGCGGCTGCGTGGTTTTGGAGCGGCCCGACCTCGTGAAGCAACTCGTCGTCAAACACGGCGCGCGCGACACCACCGTGCGCGGCACCGCGATGGCGGAACTCGACGCCATGACGCCGCGCTTCAGCCAATGGCTGCCCGGCGAGGAAATCCCCGAGAAGCACTGGATGTATCGGATCGCCAAGAAGTATTGGTTCAGCGACTTCGGCGCGTATCGCAACGCGAATCACGGCGCTACGGCGAAGGCCAAAGTTCAAGCCTTGCTGGCGAAGGCCTGAAGTTTTTCAGCCGCAGAATTGGGGACGCAGTGCGGGCCGAGGGTCAACCCACCAGTTCGCGCAACGGCGTGATGCC
>RFVF01000110.1 GCA_009922615.1 Pseudomonadota bacterium | reverse complement strand
ACCCTGACTCGCGAGGTTGGTGCTGTTGAGCTTGAGGTGGTTGAGCGCCTCCTCCATGCCGGCCTCGGCCAGCGGGATGCAGGAGTTCCACACGCCGGAGCGGATGACGGCCTTGTGCTGCGCACTGCTCAGATCCATGAAGGCAGCGAGCGTGATGCCGATGATGAGGGCGATGAGCAGGGTGACGACGAGCACGCTGCCATCGCGGCGGAGAAGGGGGCGGGGGGCGAGGAGCAGTTTCATGGCGGTTCAGTCTTGTTTGCGCAGCACGATTTTCGCCGTCTGGATGCTTTCCGTGTTGACCGCCTGACCCATGATGGAGCGGGTGCAGGTCCAGTTGAGCTTGATGAGTTTGGCGCTGCTGGCGTCACCCACGGCGAACTGGTCCCAGGTGTTGGAGATGTTGTTGCGGCTGTAAACGGTGAAGACGAGGTTGGTGCATTCCTTGAGCAGCACTTCGCGGTTGGCACCTTCGAGCCGCACGAGCTGCTGGAGGTCGGAGTAGTAGGTGTAGGAAATCGTGCCGCCCGAGGAGGAGGTCAACTGGATCTGGTTGGTGGTGAAGCTGGTCAGCCCGGGCGACTGGCGGATGTCGCGGGTGATCTTGTCCACGGCCGTCCGGCTGTAGCGGTCCAGGTCAGCGTAGTTGGAGAGGGCGGCGAGGCTGCGGGCGTTGTAAACCATTAGCGAGCCGGCCGCCGCGAGAATCATCGTGCCAATGCTGGTGGCCACCATGACCTCCACAAAGGTCATGGCGGCGGTCGCGCGCCTAGTAAATGTAGTTTTGAATTCCATACTGTCCGACGTAGGTGGAAAGGCTGTTGGAACGGGCCACGCCGTTGGTCCAGCGCACGGTGACGGTGACCTTCTTGGTGCTGCTGGCGTAATTCTCGGTGAAGCCGGCATCGGCGATGTCCACCGTCCCGTAATAGATGAAGCCAATGCCGGTCGTGTTCGTGGACACGTCGCTCGCGCTGAAATCGGTGCCAGTGGGGTAGAACGGCTCGGTGAAGGAGGCGGGAATGTAGGAACTCGCCGTGCCGAAGGTGGAGAGCTGACTCCAACTGTAAAGCCGCAGCGTCTCCATCTTGTCGAGCACCACCTGGGTGGCCCGGAGGTTTTCCCGCGCCGACCGCAACGCGCCGAACCCGGCCGTGATCCCGCCGTAGAGGGAGACGAAGAGCACGCCCACAACGCACGCCGCCACCAAGGACTCAATGAGGGAAAAAGCCATCGCACCGCGCTGACATGGCGCGGCCGACGAAGCCCGCTGGGGGGACATCAATTTCATAACTGGCTGTGGCGATCTATTCGCCCGGTTTGATAGAGCCGATACAGTGCCAAGTCAACGGGTGAGAGGGTGTTTACCCCCTGATTCAGTCATCCGGCCGGCCCCGAGTGAGGAAAGGCAAAGGGCCGGCCTGCTTGCGCAGGCCGGCCCTCGATGATTGCGGAGGTCAGGCAGGATTACATGTCCATGCCGCCGGGACCGTGGTGATCACCGCCGCCAGCCGCCGGCTTTTCCTTCTCCGGCAGGTCGGTGATGAGGCACTCGGTGGTGAGCAGCAGCCCAGCGATGGAGCTGGAGTTCTGCAGCGCGTTGCGGGTGACCTTCTTGGGGTCCACGACGCCGGCCTTGACGAGGTCTTCGTATTCGCCGGTGGCGGCGTTGAAGCCTTCGTTGCCCTTGCGCTTCTTGATCTCCTGCACGACGACGGAGCCTTCGTAGCCGCCGTTATTGGCGAGCCACTTGGCGGGCCATTCGACGGCGCGCTTGACGATCTCGACGCCGATCTGCTCGTCGGTGTTGGCACCCTTGACGGTGTCAATCGCCGCGAGGCAGCGGAGCAGGGCGACGCCACCGCCGGGGACGATGCCTTCTTCCACCGCAGCGCGGGTGGCATGGAGGGCGTCCTCGACGCGGGCTTTCTTTTCCTTCATCTCGGTCTCGGTAGCAGCACCGACGTTGATGACGGCGACACCGCCGGCGAGCTTGGCGAGGCGCTCCTGGAGCTTCTCGCGGTCGTAGTCGCTGGTGGTTTCTTCGATCTGGCGGCGGATTTGATTCACGCGGCCCTGGATCTCGGAGGACTTGCCAGCGCCTTCGACGATGGTGGTGTTCTCCTTGTCCACGACGATGCTCTTGGCACGGCCGAGGTCGGTGAGTTCGAGGTTCTCGAGCTTGAGACCGAGGTCTTCGCTGATGAACTTGCCACCGGTGAGGATGGCGATGTCTTCGCACATGGCCTTGCGGCGGTCACCGAAGCCGGGGGCCTTGACGGCCACGACGTTCAGGATGCCACGGAGCTTGTTCACGACGAGGGTGGCGAGGGCTTCGCCTTCGACTTCCTCGGCAATGATGAGCATGGGCTTGCCAACCTTGGCGACCTTCTCGAGCAGCGGCAGCATGTCCTTGAGGGAGCTGATCTTCTTCTCGAACAGGAGCACGTAGGCGTCGTCGAGCTTGGCTTCCATGGTGTCCGCGTTGGTCACCATGTAGGGGCTGAGGTAGCCCTTGTCGAACTGCATGCCTTCGACGACGTCGAGGGTGGTCTCAATGGACTTGGCCTCTTCGACGGTGATGGTGCCGTCCTTGCCGACCTTGTCCATCGCGTCGGCGATGATCTCGCCGATGGTGCTGTCCCAGTTGGCGGAGACGGTCGCGACCTGCTTGATCTCTTCCTTGTCCTTGACCTTCTTGGCGATCTTGTCGAGGTGCGCAACGGCGGCGTCCACGGCCTTCTGAATGCCGCGCTGGATGCCGATGGGGTTGGCGCCGGAGGTCACGTGCTTGAGGCCCTCACGGAAGATGGCTTCCGCGAGCACCGTGGCCGTGGTCGTTCCGTCACCGGCGGAGTCGCTGGTCTTGCTGGCGACTTCGCGGACCATCTGAGCGCCCATGTTTTCGTAGGCGTCGGCGAGTTCGATTTCCTTGGCGACCGTGACACCGTCCTTGGTCACCGTCGGGGAACCGAATTTTTTGTCGATCACGACGTTGCGGCCTTTGGGGCCGAGGGTCGCGGCGACGGCTTTCGCGAGCTTGGAGACGCCCCGCAGGAGCGTCTGGCGCGCGGCTTCATCGAACAGGAGTTGTTTTGCTGCCATAGTAGTTTCTGATTTCTAGGTTAATGGTTGGGGCGTGGATTACTTGAGCACAGCGAGGATGTCGTCGCTGTTGAGGATCTTGTATTCCTTGCCGTCGATCTTGATCTCGGTGCCGCCGTATTTGCTGACGAGCACGCGGTCGCCAACGGCGACTTCGAAGGGAACCTTCTTGCCGTCGTCGTCAGTCTTGCCGGTGCCAAGCGCCACAACGACGCTCTCTTGGGGCTTCTCTTTGGCGGTATCGGGGATGATGATGCCGCCCTTCTTTGCTTCTTTTTCCTCTGCGGGTTCCACGAGGACGCGGTCGCCGAGGGGTTTCACGTTTAGTGCCATGGTGTGTTTCTGTGTTTGTTTGTTGTTTGACTACTGCGAATCAAATCCCACCGGCACCCGCCGGGGGAAAAATGAACTGGAAAGGTCGCGTTACTTTTTCTTCTCGTCCACGACCTCGGCGTCGATGACCGGCCCCTGATCCTTGTCGGCCTTGGCTTCGCCGCCGGGCGCGGGGCCGGAGCTGGCGGTCTTGGTGGCCTGGGCCTTCTCGGCGGCGGCCTTGTAGAGTTGCTCGGACACGGACTGGACGGCTTCGTTGAGTTTTTCGCGGGCGTCGCGAATCTTTTCGGCATCGGTGCCGGCCAGTGCTTCGCGGGCCTTCTTCACGGCGTCTTCGATCTTGGACTTGGCCCCGGCGTCGAGCTTGTCGGCGTTGTCTTTGACGAGTTTCTCGGAGCGATAGACGAGGCTGTCAGTTTCGTTGCGGGTTTCGATTTCCTCGCGCTTGGCCTTGTCCTCGTCGGCATGGGCTTCGGCGTCCTTGCGCATCCGTTCGACTTCGTCCTTCGAAAGGCCGCTGCTGGCGGTGATGGTGATCTTCTGTTCCTTGCCGGTGCCGAGGTCTTTGGCGCTGACGTGGAGAATGCCGTTGGCGTCGATGTCGAACGTCACTTCGATCTGCGGCACGCCGCGCGGCGCGGGCGGGATGTCGGTGAGGTTGAACTTGCCAATGGTCTTGTTGTCGCGGCTGAACTGGCGCTCGCCCTGCAGCACGTGAATCTCAACGCCCGGCTGGCTGTCGCTCGCGGTGGAGAAGATTTCCGACTTGCGGGTCGGGATGGTGGTGTTGCGCTCGATGAGCCGCGTGAACACGCCACCGAGGGTTTCGATGCCCAGCGAGAGCGGCGTCACGTCGAGCAGGAGCACGTCTTTCACTTCGCCCTTGAGCACACCGCCTTGGATGCCAGCGCCGATGGCGACGACTTCGTCCGGATTCACACCTTGATGCGGGGGCTTGCTGACGAGCGCGCGGGCGGTCTCGACGACGCGCGGCATGCGGGTCATGCCGCCAACGAGCACCAGCTCGTCGATCTTGTCGGCGCTGAGGCCGGCGTCGTTCATGCAATCCTTCACCGGCTTGATGGTGCGCTCGAACAACTCGTCGCAGAGCTGCTCCATCTTGGCACGCGTGAGCTTGGTGGAAATGTGCTTCGGCCCGCTGGCATCGGCGGTCACGAACGGCAGGTTGATGTCATAAACCTGCGAACTGGAGAGGGCGATCTTCGCCTTCTCGGCCTCTTCCTTGATGCGCTGGAGCGCGTCCGGCTGCTTGCGGAGATCGATGCCCGAGTCCTTTTTGAACTCGTCGAGAATCCAGTCCATGATGCGGTTGTCCCAATCGTCACCGCCGAGATGCGTGTCGCCGTTGGTGGCCTTCACCTCGAAGACACCGTCGCCGATTTCCAAAACCGAAATGTCGAATGTGCCGCCGCCGAGGTCATACACCGCGATCTTTTCATCCTTCTTCTTGTCGAGGCCGTAGGCGAGCGACGCGGCGGTCGGCTCGTTGATAATGCGGAGAACTTCGAGGCCGGCGATCTTGCCCGCGTCCTTGGTGGCCTGACGCTGTGAGTCGTTGAAATAGGCGGGAACGGTGATGACTGCTTGAGTGATCGTTTCGCCGAGCCGTGTTTCGGCATCCGCCTTGAGTTTGGCCAGGATCATCGCGGAAATTTCCGGCGGGCTGAACTGCTGGGGCTTGCCGTCCACTTCCACTTCCACGGCGGCATCGCCATTGGCGGCCTTCACGACTTTGTAAGGCACGCGCTTGATTTCCTCCTGCACCTCGGAAAACTTGCGGCCCATGAACCGCTTGATCGAGTAAACCGTGTTGCGCGGGTTCGTGACCGCCTGACGCTTGGCCGCTTCCCCCACCACGCGCTCGCCGGACTTGGTGAAGGCCACCACCGACGGCGTGGTGCGCTTGCCCTCGGAATTCTCCAACACCAGCGGCTCGCCCCCCTCCATGACGGCCATGCAGGAGTTCGTCGTGCCCAAATCAATGCCCAGAACTTTTGCCATAGTATAAAACTGTTAAAGCTGGTTTATCTCTAGCAATGCCGGTGCCAAGCGCCTACATCAGACCAAGAACGCTGGGAATCTCCCTATTTTGCTGGTGATCAATCCGCCGCCGCCACAGCGACCTCGTTCCTGCTCGCCACCCGGCTGTGCCACAATCGGCGCAATCCGTGAGTGCCGTGGCACACTTGGGCACACTTGGACGGCGGCAGCGATTATTGGTTTGAGAATTGGATTGAGAATTGGAGATTGCACCAGCGCTCCAGACGTGAACAATCCGCCGCACTGCTCGGGACGTAGCTCAGCCTGGTAGAGCACTTGGTTTGGGACCAAGACGTCGCAGGTTCAAATCCTGTCGTCCCGACCACCCTTTCTTGCAAGGGCTCGGGATGTGCCCTGATGTTCGCGAGCCTAGTCGGCGTGATAGCCGCGCCAGACCCACACGAGCGTGTCCGCCAGGGTTTGTTGGAACACCTTGCCGTCGCAATGACCGGTGGCCAGGCTGTAGATGAAGCGGTGGTGGTAGCCCTTGTCCTTGAGCGCCGCCGCCGTGCGTTGACCGGCCATGACCCAGTTGTGATGCGTTTCCTCGGGATCGTTCGGGCGGATGTCTTTCTCGGAGACGTGGGTGAAGATGCGTAGTGGCTTCAGCTCGCTGGTCTCAATGAGCTTCTTGCCGGAATGATACTCCCACGCGCCGAGTGGATACTGGGCCTCCTCGGGCGCGTCGTCATCCTGCTGGTCCACAAAGGTGCCGGAATAGGCGATCACGCGCCGGAACAAGTCGGGCCGGAACCACGCCATCGTCAAGGCCGCCGCGCCGCCGGAACTGCATCCGATGACGCCCCGGCCCCAGGGATTCGCCGTGAAGGCCAGATGCGGATACGCGGCTTTGATGTCCGCGTTGTTCAGCACGGCGGGCAGGACCTCGTCGTTGATGAAGCGGGCGAGCCGGTCGGACATGGTGTCGTATTCGAGGCCACGCTCGCTTTTCTTGCCGTCATTGCCACCGTTTTCCACGGCGATGGCGATGAAGGCCGGCAGACTTCGGTTCGGGTCCTTGGAGATGGTGAGGTTGTCGAGCGCATTGCGGATTGAGCCGAGCGGCCCCGGGCCATCGTGGATGATGAGCAACGGAGCCTTGGTGCCGTCCTTGTAGGCCGCCGGCACGTAGACGAAGATTTTGCGATCCTTGCGCACCGGTTTCTTGACGGAATCAAGGGTCTTGTCGGTGCCGGGGAAAATTTTGCTGTTCGCCAGCGGCATGGAGAAGGTGAAGGACTTGCCCTTCGGATTGCCCCGGTCAGACAGATCGGGGTCGGGTTTGTAGTCCGGGCCGATGGTGAAATTGCCATCGCCGGCCGTGCCGGGATTTTCGGAATACTTCTCCGCCGCGCTCATCGTGAAGGCGATGAAACTGGCGAGACTGATGGACAACAGGTGGCAAAAGGTGGCGGAGCCGGATCGTGGATAGAACATAATTGAGGACGTCGGGGATCAGGCTGGAGGGCTGCCGGAGCAGTGGCAAGCGGAAAGCTGATCTTCCCACACGCCCCGACAGTCCTTCCGCCGGCTTGCAACTTTCCGCGCTCACCGGCAGTTTGCTGCGCACCATGCGCCATCTAGTCTTGCTGCTCCTCGTCCTCGCTGGGCCCTTGTCCGCCCAGCAGCCGCCTTACAGCGTCTTCCCGCCGGCCGATCCTCCTTATTACCGTGTGCGTTACGAAGGCTCGACGAAGCCCGGCGAACTGGTCTTCTCCGTGAACTACACCGTGTGGGTTCCACCCGGGGTCAAGACGCTGCGCGGCGTCATCGTCCACCAGCACGGCTGTGGCGAAGGCTCCTGCAAATCCGGCCTCACCGGGGCCTACGACCTGCACTGGCAGGCACTCGCCAAGAAGCACGGTTGCGGGTTGATGGCCCCGTCGTATGAACAACCTGACAAGGCCAACTGCCAGCTCTGGTGCGATCCACGCAACGGCTCCGATGCGAAATTCCGGCAGTCACTCACCGAGCTGGGAGCCAAGAGCGGGCATCTCGAACTGGCGACCGTTCCGTGGGCGCTCTGGGGCCACAGCGGCGGCGGGCATTGGGCCGGCGGCATGGTGTTGCTCCACCCGGACCGCATCGTGGCCGCGTGGTTGCGCTCGGGCGTGCCCCCGGTCAAGGCCGCCGAAGGCCGGCCCGCGCCTTACACGATTTCGGAAGCCGCGTGTCAGGTGCCCGTGATGTGCAATCTCGGCACAAAAGAAGGTGTCACCGACAAAACCAACCGCTTCGCCGGCGTTTGGCCGGGGGTGGAAACCTTCTTCACCGCGATGCGGGCCAAGGGCGCGCTCATCTGCGTCTCCGCCGATCCGCTCACCAGTCACGAGTGTGGCAACCAGCGTTATTTCGCCATCCCCTGGCTCGATGCCTGTCTCGCTGCACGTCTGCCGGTGAAGAATGGCGAGGCGTTGAAGCCCATGTCTGCGGCGGCGGCCTGGCTCGCGGCCAGGGAAAAATCCGTGTGGTTTCCCAACGAGGCCATCGCCAAAGCGTGGCTTCAGTATATCCGGGACACGGCCGTGCTGGATGTCACCCCGCCGCCCGCGCCGACGAACCTCCGCGTGAAGGGCAACGAACTCACTTGGGACGCCGAGGCGGATGTCGAAAGCGGGCTCGCCAGTTTCATCATCGAGCGCGACGGCCAGTTCCTCGCCAACGTTCCCGAGCAAGGCAAGAACCCTTTTGGCCGTCCCATCTTCCAGAACCTCCAATACAGCGACACACCCACGCAGCCGTTGATCCAAATGCGCTTCACTGACACCAAGGCCGAGGCCGGCAAGACGCATTCGTATCGCGTTATCGCGGTGAACACGGTCGGCTTGAAGTCGCCTTAGCCCGCCGCGCTCCGCCGCGACATTGGGATTGCATCCGCTTGGCGGACGGACTGAGATTTCGCTCCATGAAATTTCTTCGTCACGGCTTCCTCTTTGGCTTGGTCTGCGCAAGTTGGCTCGTCCACGGCCAGGACTACGCGCCGCGCGTTTTCACCAATGCCGCCGGTGCCACCTTGCCCTACCGCTGGCTTACCCCGGCGAATACCGAGGCCGGCAAGAAGTATCCGCTGGTCCTCTTCCTCCACGGCGCCGGTGAACGCGGCAACAACAACTCTGCTCAGCTCATCCACGGCACCAAGCTCTATCTGGAACCGGGCAACCGCGCCCAGTTCCCGTGCTTCGTCGTCGCGCCGCAATGCCCCGCGAACCAGCAGTGGGTGGACATGGCGTGGAGCGGTGACAAAGGCACGCAGCCCGCCAAGCCCAGCGCGCCCATGCAGCTCGTGCTCGACCTGCTCGATTCACTGCCCAAGACCGCACCCGTGGACACCGACCGCGTTTACGTCACCGGCCTGAGCATGGGCGGCTATGGCACGTGGGATTTGATCACGCGGTTCCCGGAGCGCTTTGCCGCCGCTGTGCCGGTGTGCGGAGGCGGCGATGAAACGGTCGCCGCCCGCGCGGCCAAGGTGCCCATCTGGGCGTTCCACTCCGATGATGACAGCGTCGTGAAAGTCATTCGTACGCGGAACATGCTCTCCGCCATCCGCGCCGCTGGCGGACAGCCCAAGTATTTTGAGTATTTCGGCCTCGGGCATGGTTCTTGGGGCCGGGCTTACAGCGAACCCGAGTTGCTCCCGTGGATGTTCGCCCAGCGGCGTGGCCAGCCGGACACCTTCCAGCTGCAAACCAAACCGCCGGCGCTGCCCGCCGTGGCGAAGCTGCCCGACACCGACGACGGCCTGCCGGGCGCGGGCCCGTTGCGGCGCTACGACTGGTTCCGCAATCTCTGGCGGCAGAAGCGCCTCGCGTGGGCCGGCCGCGTGCAACAGGACAAGGGCGTGGTCGTCTTCCTCGGCGACTCCATCACGCAAGGCTGGGGTGATAACTTGGGCAACAGCTTCCCGGGCTTGAAAGTGGCCAACCGGGGCATCAGCGGCGACACCACGCGCGGGATGCTTTACCGTCTGAAGGAAGACGTGCTCGACCTGTCCCCGAAAGCCATCGTGCTGCTGGCCGGGACCAACGACATTGAGGAGAAAGCCACGCCCGAGGTCATCGCCGGAAATGTGAAGCTGCTGCTGGCTGCTTTCAAAGCCTACAACCCAAACCTGCCCGTCATCGTGTGCCAGGTCATGCCCAGCCACGCCAGCAAGAGCCGGTCAAAGGAAACCATCACCAAGCTGAACGGGCTCATCGCGGCGCTCGTGAAAGACCAGCCGCAAGTCACCTTGGTCGATACCTGGACGCCGTTTGCCGATGCCGAGGGCAACGCCAAGAAGGAAGAATTCCCCGACTTGCTCCATCCCAACGCCGCCGGATACAAAAAGTGGGCCGAGGCGCTCCGGCCCGTGTTCGCTCAGCTCAAGCTGACGAGCGGCTCTTCTCCGACCGTTTGCGCGCGTTCTCGTCCAGCACTTTTTTGCGCAGGCGCAGGTGCTTCGGCGTCGCTTCCACGTATTCGTCCACGTCGATGTATTCCAACGCGCGTTCGAGACTCAGCTTCATCGGCGGCGCGAGCTGGATGCCCTTGCCGTCGCCCTGCGAACGCATGTTGGTGAGCTTCTTCTCCTTCACCGGATTGACCGCGAGGTCATTGTCACGCGCGTTTTCGCCCACGATCATGCCCACGTAAATCTGATCGCCCGGCTCGACGAGCAGGCGCCCGCGCTCTTGCACCATGTTCAGCGCGTAAGGCGTGGCCTCACCGGCATCCATCGAGACCAGCGAGCCATTCTTGCGCGCGGGAATCTCACCACGGTCCTCGCCATACTCGTGGAAGAGATGGCTCATCACGCCCATTCCCTTGGTCATGTTCACAAGGTCGGTCTCGAAGCCGATCAACCCGCGCATTGGCACCAGCGCTTCCACGGACACTGTATTGGCCACGTGATTCATGTTCGTGATCTGTGCCTTGCGATGCGAAAGGTTCTCCATCACTGAGCCCAGGTTTTCATTCGGCACTTCCACGTAAAGCTTCTCGATGGGCTCGAGCGAGGTGTCGTTGGGGCCCTTCTTCCACAACACTTCGGGCCGCGACACGAGCACTTCATGGCCTTCGCGGCGCATCTGTTCGACGAGGATGGCGATCTGCATCTCGCCCCGGCCGGAAACCGCGAAAATCTTCGGGTCGCTCGTCTGCGCAATGCGCAAGGCGACGTTCGTGCGAATCTCTTTCACCAAGCGGTCCCAGATATGCCGCGCGGTGACGAGCTTGCCATCCTGCCCGGCCAGCGGACCGTCGTTTACCGCGAATTCCATCTGAATCGTCGGCGGGTCGATCGGGATGTAGGGAATGGCCGGGCGCAGCTCGGAGTCGCAAATCGTTTCGCCGATGAACACATCCTCGAAGCCGGTCAACCCGACGATATCGCCCGCGTGCGCCTCCTGAATCTCGATCCGCTTCATGCCCTCGAAGTGATAGATCATCGTGATCTTGCCCTTCGTGATGCGCCCGTCGCCGTGGCGGCAGATCGCCGGGTCCCCCACCTTTACCTTGCCCTCGACGATTTTGCCGAACGCGATACGCCCGAGATAGTCCGAGTAGTCCAGATTCGCCACCAGCACTTGGAAGCCGTCGCCCGCCTTCGCACGCGGCGGCGGGATGTGCTTCACGATCGCATCAAACAGCGGCTCCATCGTGCCGGACACGTGCTCCAGTTCGAGCTTCGCGTAACCATCCTTGGCTGAGCAGTAGATGAACGGGAAATCCAGTTGCTCATCCGTCGCGTTGAGCGACAGGAACAGCTCGAACACCAGATCCAGGACCTTTTTCGGAGTGGCGTTGGCACGGTCGATCTTGTTGATCACCACGATGGGCTTGGCCCCGGCCTCCAGCGCCTTGCGCAGCACGAAACGCGTCTGCGCCTGCGGACCGTCCGTGGAATCCACCACGAGCAACACCCCGTCGATCATGTTCATGATGCGCTCCACCTCGCCGCCGAAGTCCGCGTGGCCCGGCGTGTCCACGATGTTGATGTGGTAGTTCTTGTATTTGAACGCCGCGTTCTTCGCGCGGATGGTGATGCCCTTCTCACGCTCGAGATCCATCGAGTCCATCAGGCGTTCAACCTGCGTCTCCGCCTGGTTGGCGCGGAACGTGCCCGACTGCTTCAGCAGGCAGTCCACGAGCGTCGTCTTGCCGTGGTCCACGTGCGCGATGATGGCGATGTTGCGAATATGCTGCATATCAAAAGCTGTTTCCGGCGTGTTCATAAGAGCCAAACCAAATCTCCCACGCAGCGAAAGCCAACGGGAAGCAGGCGGTCCACCGGGCGCGGGAAAGTGCCGGGCCGCGCACTATGCCCGTCAACCAGCAAAGGTCAAGCGGTGGTTCTGCCACCGCGGGTGAATGAGGGTTCAAGGTCAACGGCACCAATCCATGGAAAGCCGGGGAACACCACCCACGGTTTGCCGACCGTTCACGCGAATTCTTCAGCCGTTGCGTTTCAGCCGGGCGGCGTAGAAGCCATCAAAGCCTTCGCGGTCGGGGCGCAGGTGCAGTTCCTGTTCGAGGGTCCAATCGGTGCCGTGGGCGGCAAGGAAGTTTTGGATCTGCCGTTCGTTTTCATCCGGCAGCAGGCTGCAGGTGGCGTAAACCAGTTTGCCGCCGGGTTTCACCCAACGCGAATAGTCGCCCAGGATGCGGGCCTGCACGCGCGTGAGCCGGGCGATTTCCTTTGGGTTTTGCTTCCACTTCAAATCTGCATTCCGCCGCAGCGTGCCCAGGCCGGAGCAGGGCACATCCAGCAGCACGCGGTCGGCGCTGGCGTTCAAATCCTCCGGCGCCTGTTCACGGTCCAGCACGCCCAGCTCGATGCACGAAACGCTGGCCCGCTTGGCTCGATGAGCCAGTTCGTGCAGCGGCTTGTCCCGCACGTCGAGTGCGAGCAGGCGGCCCTTGTTCCGCATCAACGCGGCGAGGTGCAAGGTTTTCCCGCCTGCGCCGCAGCACGCATCAATGACCGTCTGCCCCGGCTCGACTTGCAGCAGGGGTGCGACGTGCTGGGACGCGGCGTCCTGAATCTCGAAGAGCCCGTTGCAGAACGCGGTGGAGTTCCCCAGCTTGCGCCGCTCTTTCAGCCGCAGCGCGTCCGGCAGGCCGGGCACGGTGAAGGCTTCGATGCTTTGTCCTGCCAGCTCCGCTTGCAACGCGGCGGCGGTGGTATGCATGGAATTTGCCCGCAGATAAACTTCCGCCGGCTTGTTCAAGGCCTCGAGCAAACCCGGCCAGGTGGAACCGAATTCCTTTTCGCCCAGTTCAAACAACCAGTCCGGCACCGATGCTTGAATGGCCGGCGGCAACCCGTTGATGGGTGGAACCGGCCGGCCCGCCGCCACCGCCTCCCGGCGCCCCCAATACGACTCCCACAACGTGAGCAGCCGCTCGCCCGTGATGCTCTCGGGCAACAGGCATTCGGCATCCGGCAACCCGGCGAGGCTCCAGTTCAGACGCCACCAGCGGACATTTTCGTAAACACTTTCCGCGAAGAGGCGGCGGTCGCGCGCGCCCCACTTGCGGTTGGCCTTGAGTCGCGCATCCACGGTCTGCTCGGCGTGCTGATTGCGCGCGAAGATGTCGCCCAGTGCGGCGGTGATTTGCGAGACGATGTTGGGATGCAGAGTCACAGGCGGGAAGAGTATGCCGTAATCCGCGTTCAGTAATCAGATTTCAGCCGGTGGTTGCGAACCCGCCGCAAGAGGACGCTGCCTCTGAGCGCAGCCCATGACCACTAGAAACACAGAACGCGCTTCAATGCGCGTGCTTGAACGCTGCGTGATCCGCGCTGCCACCGGCGAGGATGAACGCGAGCAGGTCGAGGATCTGTTCCTTGTCCAAGGCGTTGAGCAGGCCGGCGGGCATGAGCGAAAGCGCGGAGGCTTTA
>RFVF01000109.1 GCA_009922615.1 Pseudomonadota bacterium | reverse complement strand
GGCGTGGCCGCCCGCAAGGAAATGGAAGACGCGGATCGCGAGTTGGCGGATGCACGGGCCGGCGTCACCGAAACGCAGGCGACGCTGGGCGCGGCAGAATCGAGCGCCGCCCGCTCGTGGTCATCCTCGATGATTCCGCTTCGATGTTGGCGGGCGGAAACGCAACCACAACCGATTCCCCCCGCGCCAGAGCCGCCGCCGCGCTCGACGGCCTGCTGAAATCCCGCAAGTTCCTCACCATCCGCCTCGTGCTCGCCGGGCCGAAGCCCCGCGTTCTCGGCAGTGTCATGGTTACCGCGTCGGAGGTTCGGGAGTCGCTCGCGCAGTGGAATTGCCAGGCTCCCGATGCCGCGCTGGATGCTGCGGTCGCGTTGGCCAACGATCTCGGCGGGCCGCGCTCGCAAATCCTCGTGCTGACGGATCACGCGCCGCCGGGCACCGAGTTCAGCGGTGATCGCATTCAATGGTGGGCCTTCGGCACCGCGCAGCCGAACCTTGCCTTCGTCAACGCCACGCGCACCACGCACGGTGATGCGGATCGCGTGCTGCTCGAAGTCGCGAACTTCTCGGCCACGGCCAGCGCCAGTGCCGCCTACCGCATCACGAGTGGGAGCAACTTGCTTCGCAGTGCGACGCTTAACCTGGAGCCGCGCGCCCGGCAGCGGTTAATACTGAACCTCCCCGCCGGCACGCTGGCCATTGAGGCCACGCTCGCGGACGACGCGCTGGCAGCGGACAATCGCGTCACGTTGTTGCCCGCCGTGCGCAAACGCATTCGCGTGCAGAATGCACTCGAAGATGTTGCGCTGCGGGCTTTGGTGGACAAGGCGCTCGACTCGACCGGTCTGCGCAGTTCGCTCGCCGCCGCCCCGGAGCTCATTTTACACAATGCCCGCGCCACGCCGGCAGGGACGAATGCGTGGGGCTTCCGTATTCTCACCGACACCAACAATGCCACGCCGCACACTGGCCCGTTCATCGTGGACACTGCGCATCCGCTCGCGCGCGGCCTGGCACTCGACGGCGTGGTGTGGACCGCCGGAACGGGGGCGGGGACGAACCAGTTCGGCCTGCCCATCGTCACGGCGGGCAACACGTCGCTGCTCACCGCGCAGACGGATGCGTTGGGCCGCGAGCAAATCACGATGCATCTCCTCGCCGACCGCTCGACGTTCACCGCGACGCCGAACTGGCCGATCCTCTTCTGGAACCTGCTCACCTGGCGCGCGCGTGAGACGCCGGGCTTGGTGGAGAGCAACTTCCGGCTCGGCTCGGAAGTCGCCGTGCGTGCGCTGACGAGCTCCGCGCAACTCACCTTGCCCAATGGAGCGAATCGCTCCCTCACGAAGAGCGCCGAGGAATTTGTGCTCGAACCGGAAACCACCGGCCTGCACACCGTCACCGCCGGTGCGAGCAGTTGGCAATTCGCGGTAAACCTCCTTGCGCCGGAGGAGTCCGACCTCGCCAATGCGAAGACGGGCAAGTGGGGCGAGTGGGAGAAGCCCGAGGAAACTCGCCGCGAGTATGCCAGCGTGCTCTGGCTTTTCGTCCTCGGCGCACTCGTCGTAATGGTCACACACCTCTTCCTTGTGACCCACAGCAAGGGAAGGGTCTGATGTTCATCTTCTCCCAACCCGTCTGGCTTGCGCTGCTGATTCCACTCGGCGTGCTGTGGACGTTGTGGCCCATGCCCACGCGCTTGCTGCGTGTGTTGCGCGCCGTGACGATTATCGCGCTCGTGCTCGCGATGGCGCAACCGGCCATCAAACTGCCGGACCGCGCAGGAACCGTCGTCGTGGTCGCCGACCGCAGCGATTCGATGCCTGCCGACGCGAGCGCGCAGGCAAAGGAAGCTGTGGACCTCATCCAGCGCGGCATGGGCGCGCGCGATCAATTGGCGGTGGTGAGTTTTGGCCAGCAAACCGCCGTCGAGCGTCCGCCGCAGCGCGGTGAATTCCCCGGCTTCACCGCCCAAGTTGGCGCGGATGCCTCGAATCTCGCCGATGCCCTCGACTCCGCGCTCGCGCTCATTCCGCCGGATGCGCCGGGCCGCATCCTCATTGTCTCCGACGGCAAGTGGACCGGGCGCGATCCGCTCGCCGCTGCCGCGCGCGCCGCCGGGCGGAGCATCGCGATGGATCACCGGCTGCTCTCGCGCCCGAGCGTGAACGACCTTGCCATTCAATCATTCCAGACACCGGAAACGGTGCTGCCCGGGCAGGCCTACATCATGACCGCGTGGGTGCAGTCGCCGGTCGAGCAAACCGTGGAATACCAGCTCACGCGCGGGACCACGGTCATCGCTGCGGGGAAGAAGGAAGTTCCCGCCGGCCGTTCGCGCCTGCTGTTCCGTGATCGCGCCACGACGCCCGGCACCACGCAGTATCAGCTCACCGTGAAGTCACCCGCCGCCGACCCTGTGCCGGAGAACAACGCGGCCCGTGCGCTTGTGGGTGTGCGCGGGCCCAAGCCGATCTTGGTGCTCTCGCAGTCCGCCGAGTCCGCGTATGTGAAGCTGTTGCGGAAAGGCCGCGTGGATGTGGACGTGCGCACGCCGGCGGAGACGCGCTGGACGTTGGAGGAACTGGCACGCTACTCCGCCGTCGTGCTGGAGAACGTGATGGCCAGCCAGGTCGGCAGCGCGGGCATGGAGACGCTGGCGGCATGGGTGGAAGCGACTGGCAGTGGCTTGATGCTGACTGGCGGGCGCAAGTCCTACGGGCCGGGTGGATATTTTGGTTCGCCGCTGGATCGCATTCTCCCGGTCTCAATGGAGATGCGGAAGGAGCATCGCAAATTGCAGTTGGCCATCGTCGTGGTGCTCGACCGCTCGGGCTCGATGTCCGCGCCGGCGGGGGGCGGCAAAAAGAAAATCGACCTCGCCAACATCGGCACCGTGCAGGTGCTCGATCTGCTGGGGCCGACGGACGAATTGGGGGTGATCGCCGTGGACTCGCGGCCTCACACCGTGGTGGAACTTGCACCGGTGGACTCCGTGCGCGGGCAGCGCAGCCGCATCCTCGGCATCGAGAGCATGGGCGGCGGCATCTTCATCTATGAAGGGTTGGCGGCGGGCTCGCAGATGCTGATGAAGGCGAAGGCCGAGACGAAGCACTTGATCCTGTTCGCCGATGCGGCGGATTCGGAGGAGCCGGGGCGATATGTGGATTTGCTGGCGAAGACCCGCGAGGCGGGCATCACCGTCAGCGTCATCGGCATGGGCACGGAGGCGGACGTGGACGCGAACTTGTTGAAGGACATTGCGGCGCGCGGCGGTGGGCAGATTTACTTCAGTAACACGCCGGAGGAATTCCCCCGCATCTTTGCACAAGACACGTTCACCGTCGCGCGCAGCACGTTCGTCGAGGACAGCACGCCAGTGAAGGTCACCGGTGGTTTCAGCACGCTGGGTGGCCAGGGTGACTGGCAGCCGCCGGCGATTGGCGGCTACAACCTCACGTATCTCAAGCCCGAGGCGAATGTCGCGCTCGTCACGCAGGACGAATACGCCGCGCCGGTGGTCGCCGCGTGGCAGGCCGGCAGCGGGCGGGTGCTGGCCTTCACGGGCGAGGCGGATGGCAAGCACGCCGGCGATCTCGCGCGGTGGCCGAGCGTTGGCGATTTCCACGCCACGCTGGCGCGCTGGACGGCGGGCGAGCAGCCGACATTGCCGGACAACATGCTGCTGACGCAGGAAGTTCGCGACGGCGCGTGCCTTGTGCAGTTGCATCTCGATCCCGAGAGGACGAATGAACCCTTCGCCACCCCGCCGCGTGTGCGGGTGCTGCACGGGCTGCCCGGAAATCCGCCGGCTAAACTCACCGTGCCCATGCTCTGGAAATCGGCTGACCTGCTCGAATCTGTCGTCGCCATCCGTGGCCGGGAGACCGCGCTGAATACCGTGGAGATTCCCGGCCTGAGCCCCATTGCCCTGCCGCCAGTGTGCCTGATGTATTCGCCGGAGTTCGCGCCCGAACCGGCGGGCCGTGGGCGCATCACGCTGGAGAAACTTAGTGCCACCACCAGCGGCGAAGCGCGCGTGGACTTGCCGGGCATCTGGAAGGGCTTGCCAAGTAAACCGCAGTTTGTGGACTTGGCCGTCTGGCTCGTGATTCTCGCCCTCCTGGTTTACCTGCTGGAAATTTTCGAGCGGCGCACCGGCTGGCTGGGCGCAAGCAGGAGACGAGCTGACGAGTCTCTGACTGAATCAGTGGAAAGTCAGCGACTCCCCACATCGTCACCTGCAAAAAAAAAGCCCTCTGCGCTCGACCTCATCGTGTGGCGACGGACGCAAAAGCCAAGAGTGGCCGTGCCGACGCGCGTCCCTATCACGTCTGGTAACCATGGCTTTCCCGTCGGCCAATCTCCACCGCCGGTCGAGGATCCTGTTGGCCCGGTCAGCCAGCTCGAAGCCCTCCGCCTCGCCCGCCAAAGAGCCCAGGAACGCAGAAGGAAGGAATGAGCGGAAACCGCGCAGACCAGGCCCGTTTTTCCGTGGGTCTCCGTGGCTCACTACAGGAAATCTTGGATTGACTTTGAGCGACCTCAAGCTACGCTGCCGCCATTCAGTGGGAACTGACTGGGTCGGTTAACAGGCAATAGTTTTTATGAAAATCCTTGGTCGCAATTCTGTGTTTTACCTCGGCAGCGCGCTGCTCGCGGCGGTGTGGCTCTTCGCCGCCGCAGCCCAGGCGGCCACGCCCGGTGCCGCGCTCGTCAAGAAAGTCGTCGGCACGGCCAATTACACCGATGCTCGTGGCGGCGGCCCGTTGAAGGAGGGCGATATCCTCATGGCAGGAGCCACGATCACCACCGGGGCGGGTTCCTACGTGGATTTGGACATGGGCGTCAATGGCAACGCGCTGCGCGTGGAGGCGGACAGCACGCTTGCGCTCAACAAGCTGGACTACACCCGGGCGGGCGAGACGGTGGTGAACACCCAAGTGGAGGTCAAGAAGGGCTCCTCCGTATCCAACGTCATCAACAAACTCTCCAAGGCCTCGAAGTATGAGATCAAGACGGCGGCGGGCGTAGCTGGTATTCGCGGCACTGTGGTCGGCGCAAGCCCGACGACGATCACTTGCCTAGTCGGCACCATTTCCTTTGTTCCGGCGGCCGGCGGCGGAGTTCAGATCGTCATTACCGGTGGCAGCAAAGTCACGGCCGGGGCGCTTGCCGCTGTCAAGGCGGGAACCGCTGAGACGAGCAACCTCGCTCGTGCTGCCACCGGCGTAACGGCAAACGTGGCTGCGAACCTCGTGGCTCAGACTGTTCAACAGTTTGCGGCCGCCATTGCTGCGGATGCGGCAGCGGATGCGGGAAAGAATGGCGGCGCCGCCGCTGCGACCCAGGCTGCGGCCGATACGGCTAAGACGGTCATGGCTGACCTGTTGGCTGCGGTCAAACAGGCCGCTGCCAGTGCCACGGGCGACACGAAGGCCATCATTCAGGCGATAGCCGCAAATTTGGAAAAGAATGCTGCGGCAAATACCGCTGATGCCGCTGCCAAAGGCGCGGGCATTGCTGTGAAGGTGAATGGCGGCACTGAAACGGCCGCAAAGGACGCTGCCAAGGCAGCCGCAGGGCAGACTACAACTGATCAGTCGATCGTCACCAAAGCCGTAGAAAACGCAAATTCAAGCATCGGCCAAGCGAAACAAGGCGATAGCGCGGCCAATCATGGAACTTCTGGCACCACAGGCAATGTGGGTGGGGGCACCGCCAACAACAACGCGGCGGCCACGACGACCACGACCATTTTTGTGTCTCCTACGAAATAAGCGTTCGACCAACGAATCCACCCAGAGCAACCTTGTGTTGCTCTGGGTTTTTTGTTTAGCTGACGTCACTCGTGACGCACTCGAAGGCCAAGCTGATTCCTTACGGCATCGCCTTCGGAGTCATTGCGCTGGTGAGTGTTCTGCAATCCCTCCGACACTGGTCCACGCACGGCCGTTTGATTGAGGAGATCGAGTGGAAGTCTTACGACCTGCGCGCACGCGCTGCGGTGAAGCACCAGCCGCCCTGCACCACCAACCTCGGGTTTGTCTATATCTCAGACAACGACATCAAAAACATAGCCGACGGCTCAGGTGGCGAACTCGATTACCGCTACGGACTCTACTGGCCGCGAGCGGTGTATGGACATCTGGTGTCCGAGCTGAAGGCCCAAGGGGCCAAGCTGACAGCCTTCGACGTGCTGTTTGGCGAACTGCGCTTCGATCATCCGCCGGTGGTGGTGGCCACCAACCAAGCTCCGCTCTCCTCGGACGAATACTTTGCCCAGCGTCTGCGCGAAGCAGGGAATGTCGTCATCGCCACCAGCGACGGCCTGGCCCCGAACGCGCTGTTTCTGGGCAACGCGCGCACGCTCGGCGACATTTCCAGCGAGCGGGATTCCGACGGCGTGCTGCGCCGCGCGCGGGCCTTCCGCCCCGTGCGCTTCTGGCACACGGTGATCGAGCGTTACGCGGCCCGCTACGGGTTCGACCCCGACGAAGCACTCGCGGGAAAGGTGGTGCTGCCCATCCTGGGGTCCACGAAGACGCGCTCCATCAAGATCCCACTCGACCCGGACGGCACATATGACATCAACGCCTTCAAAGCCCAGTTCGAGGAAGGGAGCAACTCGCCGTTTTCCATGCGGGGCAAAGCCTACCGCGATCAGCGGGTGTGGCACATGGGCATCGTCATGGCGGCAGCCGAACTCGGGCTGGATCTGCAAAAGGCGGAGTTTGATCCCAAGGCCGGGCGCATTCACCTGCCGGGAACCAATGGCGTCAGCCGGACTCTGCCGGTGGATGCGGAAGATCGCTTCTTCGTGGATTGGAGCCTGGAGTCCAACGACGCCCGCCTGACGCAGGCAAAAATCACCGACCTGTTGTTGCAAGAGAAACTCCGGCGCGACGGCAAGGGGCAGGACATCAAGCCGGTTTTCCGCGACAAAGTCGTCATCGTCGGCTCCATCGCCACAGGCAACGATCTCACGGATCGCGGAGCCACGCCGATCCATAACGACGCCTTCCTCGTGGGGAAGCACTGGAACGTGGCCAACTCGGTCATCATGAACCGCTTCATCACGCGCAGCCCGCTGTGGTTGGAGCTGGTGGCTGTGGTTGTCATGGGAGTTCTGGCGGTCGCACTGACGCGGACCTTGCGCGCGGGCTGGGGGACGCTGGCGGTGCTGGTGGTCATTCCCGTTTATGGGATGGTGGCGTGGTATGTCTTTGTCCAGCACCGCTACTGGATTCCCTTCACGTTGCCCGTGATAGGTGCGCTGCTGGCGAACCACGGCGCGTTGATCGCCTACGACATCGTCTTCGAGCAGGGCGAGAAACGCCGCGTCAAGAGCGTCTTCGCCAAGCTCGTTTCACCCAACGTTGTCAACCAGTTGCTTCAGAGTGAGGTGCTCCGTCTCGGCGGCAAGCGCGAGAAGATCACCGTCTTTTTTGCCGACGTGCGCGGCTTCACCAAGCTCACGGACGTGAACCAGGCCCGCGCCGACAAATACGTTCGCGATCATAATCTCACCGGCGCGGCCGCCGAGGCGCACTTCGACGAGAACGCGAAGGACACACTGGACACCGTCAACCTTTACCTCTCCGCCATCGCCGACCAGATCAAGAAGCACAACGGCACACTGGACAAATACATCGGGGATTGCGTGATGGCCTTCTGGGGCGCGCCCACGCCGAACGAAAAGCATGCCGTCGCCTGCGTCCGCGCCGCGATCGACGCGCAGATCGCCATGCACCTCATCAACGTGAAGCGCAACGCTGAAAACGAGCGGCGGAAGGCCGAAAACGTCCGCCGCGTCGCTGCCGGTCAGGAGCCGCTCAACGAGCTGCCCTTGCTGGCGTTGGGCACCGGCATTAACAGCGGCACCGCCATCGTGGGCATGATGGGCTCCGAGGCGCACATCTTCAACTACACCATCTTCGGCCGCGAGGTGAACCTTGCCAGCCGGCTTGAAGGCGTCTCCGGCCACAGCCGCATCGTCATCGGCGAAGCGACCTTCCGCGATTTGGAGAAATACGACCGGGAACTCAGCACCTCGTGCGTGGAACTGGAGCCGGTGACGCCCAAGGGCTTCGCCAACGCCGTTCGCATCTGGGAAGTGCCGTGGAAGACCTTCCTCCCACCGGCACGCTGATGTTGCCGGTTCCCGAAGCCCCGCCTGCGAAGCCGGAGAAGCCGGCGTGACCTATGGCTTGCGCAGCCGGTAGAACTTGACTGCGCTCCCCGGCGTGACATCCGTCTCCAACTGGCTGCCGTTGAAGTTCAGCGTGTTGGTCTCATCCCGCCACTGCGGTGCCAGCAGGTTCGTCGTGCTTTGCAAAATGTAGCTGGAGGACGCCGCTGGCCAGCGCATCCGGAACTGTGGCCCCATCGGCAGCAGCTCCAAGCGGGGCAGGTCGCCACCGGTGAACTGGTTGAAGCGAGTCACCAGCACATCCTCGGCACCCCGGCTGGGCAGCGCGCTGCCGCCGATCGCGCTCGTGCCGCTAAAATAGCCCGTGATGAAGCTGTTTCCCGCCGCGTCCGCACCGATGCCCAAGCCAAAATCACCGCTGAGGTCCGGCCCGCCTGCCTGTTGGGCAAAGGCAAAATTCCCGTCCCCGTCCAGCCGCGTCACAAACGCATCATAGCTCCCCGCGATGCCGCCGAGTGTGTTTGTGCCAAACGTCGCGGAGCCGGAGAAATATCCCGTTACATGGATGATCCCCGCCGCATCCACCACCACGCCCCGCGCCGCAGCTGGTCCGGTGCCTCCGAATTGCTGCACCCACATCACGCTGCCATCCGCCGCATACTTTGTGACGTAGCCATCCTCCGAAGCCCCCGCGAGATTCGTCACGGTGCTGTCGGAAAAAGTCGCATCCCCGGCGACGGACCCTACCAGATACGCGCTCCCATCCGCCGCTGCGGCCACACCGCCGGCGGCATCCTCGCCGGTGCCGCCAGCCTGATTGGCCCACAGGAAATTCCCGGCGGCGTCAAACTTCGCGAGGAACACATCCGCAAACCCTCGGTTGGTAAACGTGCTGCTGCCAAACGTTGCGATCGGACTGTAAAACACACCGGCCACGAAAACATTTCCTGCACTGTCGGCCGCGATGCCCGTGCCGGTGTCCTGACTGCCGCCGCTGTAGCTCCCGGCCTTGCGGGCCCAGAGTTCCGTGCCGGCGCTGTTGTATTTGGCCACGAAGATGCGCCCTGTGTTCGCCACTGGCCCGCCGGCGAAAGTCGCCAGCGCCGAGCGGCCTGTCACCAGCACGTTGCCGGTGCCATCCACCGCTACGGCCGTGCCTTCGTCGGTGGCATAACTCACCCCTGCGCTGCGCGCCCACACCAGATTGCCGGTGGGATCATACTTCACTAGGAACAGGTCGGCATACGACGTGGGGCTGGTGTTCGTCAGCGACGTGCTGCCGTCGAAATACGCCACACCCTCATACGCGCCGGTCACATAGCAGTTACCTGCTGCGTCCACGGCAATGCCCTTGGCGGCATCGTAACCCGGACCGCCCGCCCGCCGCACCCACAGCAACGCGCCGTTGCTGGCATATTTCGCGATGAAGATGTCCGTGTGGCCGGCCGAGACGAGTGTATTGGTGCCAAACGTCGCCGTGCCGGTGAAGTAACCCGCCACGTAGCTGTTGCCAATGGCATCCACGGCGATTGCGTTGCCCACGTCGGACCCGCTGCCACCGCCCGCGTTCGCCCAGGGCACCGCCACGCTTACCGGCAGCACCGTGAGCCGCGCCGCGCTGCTCGTGGCTGACCCGAGCGCGTTGTCCACCACCACGGTGTATAAGCCCTCGTGTGAGGGTGTCACGGCGCCGATGCTATAAGTCGCGTTCGTCGCGCCGACGATGTCGGTCCCATCGAGCTGCCACTGATACGTGAACGGCGCATCTCCCAGCACCGCCACGTTGAACGTGACGGGGCGCGCCGCACTGATGATGCGTGCACCGGGCGGAGTGATGATGACCGGCGCGGAGTGGACGATGAGCGTGGCGTTGGAGCTGATGGTCATGCCCGCGAGGTTGGAAACCACGACGGTGTAATTCCCGGCAGCCACGACCGTCACCGCGTTTAACGTAAGCGTGCTCGCGATGGCCCCGGGAAGATCCGTGCCGTTGAAGCGCCATTGATACTTGAACGGAGCCGACCCGCTATTGGTGACTCCGAGGCTGACAGTGTCTCCCGCTGATGCCTGCTGGTTCACTGGTTGGCTAGTGATCACGGGCGGAGTCAGCACCGTGAGGAAGGCAGCCGGGCTGAAAGTAGTGCCAGAACCATTGCTCACCAAAACTGCATAAGCGCCTTCATCGCCGGGTTGCACGTTGTTCAAATCCAGCGTCGCATTGGTAGCGCCCGGCAGGTTGTAGCCGTTGCGTCGCCACTGATAAGTGAAGGGAATTGGCCCGGAGACACCCACGGTGAATGTCACGTTTGTGCCCGGCAGCACATTCAAGTCCGCCGGCGGCGTGATGATGATGGGGGGGCCCGATGGGGCGACCAGTGAAACGATCGAGACCCGCCCAGTGACGAAGCCCGAGCCGAGCGCGCCGTCGGCGTAGTTTACTAGCAGCGTCTGGTTGTTTGTCGCATCCGGCACTTGCGTGACGGTGAGCGAGCCGCGAGCGGAAACATTCGTCACAGAGATGGACAGGATGCCGTTGGCGGGCAGTGCTGGTGTGAGGTTGGTGAACACCGAAGAGACTGCGTCAAAGCGAATGTCATCTGGCACCGGCAGTGGCCAAGTCGGAATCCAGTCCACTTGGTTCATCACTTGGACACCGTTTAGTCTGCTAGAAATCGTTGTCGGCACATTTAGTCCCAAGGCCCGGCCCGGAGCTCCAGCTCCATTGGATACATGGTCCCATTGCAGGGTGCCGCTCTGGAAAATCAGCGTGTCCTGCGAACCATCCATCCGCGCGATCAGGTCATATACGATGGTGTTCGTAATCGCCACAAAGGAGAGCTTCGCCGGGTTACTTACGAAGGTGCCCCGGGCCGTGGTGTAGCGTGCCGAGTAATTGCCCGCGTCACCAATCTGCACGCTGTTGATCGCCAGCGTGGGGCCCACCGCCCCCGGGATGGCGTTGGTGCCCAGAAACCATTGCAGCGTTCCCACCGGCAGGTTGCTGTTCACCGTCGCCGTGAAGGTGACGGGATTCAGATAATTCACCGTCGCCGCCGCTGGTTCCACTGCCACCGGAGCCTCAGCGACATACAACTGCGTCACTTCGGCTGGCGACAACGCTCGGTTGTAAAAACGGACATCGTCGATTTCGCCCCGCCAGTGCTGGTCATTACCGAAGAACGGCGAATCGGCGGCACCGATGCGAGTCTGCATGTTCCGATCATAGGAAAGGGTGATGATTTTGGACGCAGTGTTCGTGGCAATGGGATTTCCCTGCAAGTAGGCCACGGTGGAGGAGTTGGATCGACCGGTGCTGTGGACGACGACGAGCTGTTGCCAGACTTGGTTTTTGAAAACCTCCGGATGCCCTGACAGTCCGGTGCGTGGCGGGCCAGGGGCGGCCGCATCGGTGACCCCGAAATCCTCAAAGCCGCCCGTGCCGATGCGCGTGCTGATCGGGTCAGAGCCGAAGCGCGAATCACCGGAGCCGATCAATTGCCCCGACTGCCCGCCGTTGGGACGATACCAAACCGAGAAGGTTAAGTTGCTCGAACCATCCAGAAACCTGCGGTTGTTTAGCAGCACATACGAGCTTCCGCCGTCGAAGCTGGCCGCCGAATTGGACAGGCCGAAGCGGTCGGTGGTGAAGAGCGTGTTGACGTTCACGGCGGTGTTGCCATTACCCGTCTGGTCGGACACATCACCCGTGAAGGGATAGTAAGCGACGAGGCCGTTGTTCAGATTGGCCTGCCCAAAAGCAGGCAGGACGGCTGGAAATAGGAAAGCACAGGCGAGGTAGTAGCCGCACACAGCAGCCAGCCGCTGCCCAGTCAGAACCCAACTTGCAAGTTTCATGATTTGGTTTCGTTTCGATCACCACCTGCCTCACCCCATTGCGCTGCAGAGAGTGAGGCCGGCTACGCGTTTGCCGTGTGCTGAACCATTTGCCCTCATGCCACATTTACCGTGCTCACCTCGCTCGCGGGCCCGTCGCCTCGCGAGTTGCGGCCCACGACTTGGTAGGCGTGGGCACCCGCCACCAATCCGGTGGCGTTGTAGCTGGTCTGGATGATGTCATCGGCCACGCGGGTGAAGGTGGATTCTCCGGGGCCTTTGTGCAAGACATCGTAGCTCGTGGCGTGGGTGGCCTCGAACTCCAGATGCACCGCTCCGGCGCCCGGGCTGGTGGCCACGCTGATCACGGCTTTGAGCGGGGTCTGCGTGGAGGGCGCGGTGGGGATTTTGTCGATGACTTCGCGCTGCGGGGTGCCTTCGGTGAACTGGTTGCGGCCTTGCGTGAGGGCGGCACCGATGAAGTCCACCATCTCATCATCCTTCTGGTGCAAGTTACCTTGCGCTTCCTCGTAGTCATCGGTCTCGTCGGTGAAGGTGTCGAGCTTCGTATCCAACGCACTGACCAGCGCGTCAAAGGCAGCCTTGTCCATGGTGTCCCACGCCTTGAACGGCGTGCTGCTGCCGGGCGGGTTGGGCAGCTTGCCCCACAGGGTGGAGGTTCGTGCAGGCGGAGTTGCGGCCACCCATGGCGAGGTCGTAGTCCGTTTTGGCGTTGAGGAAGGCCGTGCGGACGGTGCGCGCACTGGCGATGAGGGCATCCACCATGGCCACGGTCCAATCATCCGGCCGGTAGTTGGCGTAATCGTTCATGGCCTCGCGGATATAGCGCAATTGGAGGAGGTGGAAGTCGTAGTCGTTGGTCATAGGGTTGATGGGCTGAGGGTTTAGGTTTCTCTGGTTTGTGCTAACGGTTCTGCATTGGGTTTTATGGTTTAACCGACAGTCAGAAAGGCGGGGGCGATGCCACCCCGGGCGTCAGCGGTCGCCGGGAAGGCCTCTGCGCCGGAAAACTCGGCGTTAATGCGGGAACTTTTTGATCTGCGCCGGTCAGCCAGGCCACTGCGCTGCTCAAGGAAGGCACTGAGTCTGTAACCAAGCCACCGGCGATGCTCAGCGATGGCTGAGCCATCGCCAGTAACGCCTCTGCGGAGCTCAGGGAGGGGTCTGAGTCCGTAAGTAAGGCGTCTGAGGCGGCCGTAGATCGCTGGCTTGCGGGATCAGATGCCTTCCTAACGGGCGCAGGAGGCTTGCCACCCGCCTCAAACGCCTTCCCAGTCATCGCAGACGCCTTCACAAGCGCCTCAGACGCCTCGATGGGCTCCGCAGACGCTTTCCTGATTGCCTCAGACGCCTCGGTTGGCTCCGCAGACGACATCATACCAATTACCGGTGAAGTCTGGTTGAACTCAACCGCCGCCAAAAGGCCGGCTCCCTCTCCCTTTGCGGAGCAAGGGGAGAGGGCCGGGGTGAGGGGTAACGCACGTCGGCGTTGGTGCCCGCTCCCTTCATCCGGCCTGCGGCCACCTTCTCCCCTCGCTCCGCGCAG
>RFVF01000108.1 GCA_009922615.1 Pseudomonadota bacterium | reverse complement strand
AGGCGCGCCTGAGCAACCTGCTGCTCACCATGGCACAGAAGATGGACGTGAAGACCGACAAGTTCGCCGACAGCCTCGGCATCCTTTCGGAGGTGACGGCGTGAGGCGCGGAAACTGCGGTGTGCCTTGGGCGCTGATGCTGGTTGCCTGTTTGGTTGCAGACTTCGCGCGGAGTGATGCGTCCGCCGCCGATGCGCCGACCAAGGCCTTTTTCGCGGAGCACTGCATTCGCTGCCACGGCGAGAAGCAGCAGAAGGGCGAGTTCCGTGTGGACAAGCTGCCGACGGACTTCAATGAGATCGGCAACGCCCAACGTTGGGCCGAGGTTTTGTTCCGCATCAACTCCGGCGAGATGCCGCCGAAGAAAGAACCGCAGCCGAAGGCGTCCGAGTTGGGCCAGGTCGCCGACTGGATTTCCACACGCATCAAGGAAGGCGAAGCCGCGCGCATGGCCAAGCGCAGTCCGGTGGCGCACTACCGCCTGAGCCGCGAGGAATACGGCCACACGGTTTACGACCTGCTCGGCGTTTACTTCGATGTCGACGCCCCCGGTGCGTTCAACGAAGACCCGCGCTGGCACGGGTTCGAGCGCATCGGCTCGATGCTCTCGCTCTCGCCGTCGCATGTGGATCGCTACTTCAAGGCCGCCGAAACTGTGCTCGACCGCGCCTTCCCCGAGTCGCCGACGAAGGCGAGCAAGGGCCGCAGCGAAGCTCCGACTGGCAGCCGCTGGCTGATCGCCCCCGGCCATCGACGCGGGAACTTGCGGGCCACCGCGCCGGGCCTGTATCGCATCCGCGTCCAACTCAGCGCGATCCCGTCGTTCAAGGGCCGCCTGCCGCATCTGGCCGTCTGGCATCACGGTTTGAAGCGCTCCATCATTGGTCAGGACGTGCAGGCTCCCGAGGACAAACCCACGGTGGTCGAGATCGAAACCTTCCTCCCCGAGGGCGGTCTCGACCTGCTGAACGAAACGCCCGGCATGCTCTCCGACGGCCAAACACCGAACATCAGCGCCATGCCGTTCAGCAGTCTCGCCGACCTGAAGAACGTCACGCCGAAATCCTACAAGCTCCTCGACGAACAAGGCCGCTCGATCTTCCCGCTGCTCATCGTGGACTGGGTGGAATGGGAAGGCCCGATTCTCACCGAGGCCGATCAGAAAAAACGCGACGGCTTCTTCCCGTCCAAGCCCGGCGACCTCGTCGACGCGCGCGAGTGCTTGAAGCGCTTCGCCGCGCGTGCGTGGCGACGACCGGTCGTGGATGCGGACCTCGAACGCTTCATGAAGGTCATCGCCGGCGAACTGGCGGCCGGCGAAAAATTCCGCTCGGCCTACCTCGCGGGCATGGTCGGCGTGCTCACGGCGAAGAACTTTTATTACCTCGAAGAAGGCTCGGCCAAGCAGCGCCGCGACCAGGTCAATGACTGGGAACTCGCCTCGCGCCTGTCCTATTTCCTCTGGGGTTCGCTGCCCGACGCCGAACTGTCCGACGCCGCGCAGGCGGGCAAGCTGCACGAGCCATCGCTGCTGCGGGCGCAGGTCGCGCGCCTGTTTGCCGACCCGAAAATCAAGCGCTTCACCGACGCCTTCCCCAAGCAATGGCTCCAGCTCCACAAGGTCGGCGTCTTCCCACCGGACCCGGAGTTGTATCCCGATTACGACAAGTGGCTGGAGAAAAGCATGGTGCTCGAGTCCGTGAGTTATTTCACCGAGGTCTTCACGCGCAACCTGTCGCTGCGAGAATTTCTCAGTTCCGACTGGACGATGCTGAACTCCCGGCTCGCGATGCACTACCAACTGCCGCCGCCCAAAGCTTCGTCATTCGAGCGGGTCGCGCTGCGGCCCGACGATCATCGCGGCGGCCTGCTCACGCACGCGGGCGTGCTCATGCTCACCTCTGACGGCACGCGCCACCGGCCCGTGCATCGCGGCGTGTGGATTTCCGAAGCCGTCTTCGCGAAGACGCCACCGCCACCGCCGCCCAACGTCGAACCACTCGAACCCACGCCCAACAACAAACCAAAGGCCACGATTCGCCAGCAACTCGAGGCGCATTCCACGCACGCCAATTGCGCCGCCTGCCACCAGCGCATCGATCCGCTGGGCTTTGCGTTCGACAACTTCGACGCCATCGGCCGCTGGCGGACCGAGGAGGCGATGAAGTCCGGCCAGGGCGCGAACCCGCCGGTCAACGCGAGCGGCAAACTGCCCGACGGCCGCGCCTACGACGGCCCGGACGCCTTCAAGCAACTGCTCGTGCAAGACCTCGACCACTTTGCCGAAGCCTTCGTCGAGCAGCTCGCCACCTTCGCCCTGCGCCGCGCGATGACCACGGATGACGCGGCGGCGCTGAAGGCCATTGCGCGCGACTGCAAGGCGGAGGGCTATCGGCTGAAGCCGGTGATCGAGCGGCTGGTGTTGTCCGACCTATTTCAGAAACGCTAGGCACGCTTCCATCGCTCCGACATATGAAGCTTCTCTGCCGCATTGGCTTGATCGCCGCCCTGTCATCGCTCGGGCTCACCGCGTCCGCCGCTGACCACGTCCCCCAGCCCGGCCAGTTTCCGCCGCCCGGCTCCGGCCATTACCTCTCGGGTGAAATCGTGCAGCTCGATCCCGCCCATCGGCGCGGCGCGTTGCGCATTGATGGCAACGAGCCACACGACCGCTACCAATCCGGCGCGCTGCACTCGTTCGCGCTGCTGCCGTATGCGATGTGCTGGTTCAACGGCGCGCCCGCCGAGTTGCGCGACCTCCCCATCGGCACGCACGTCCACGGCTACTTCTTCGTGCCGCCAGCGGGTGAGGAGAAGACCCTGCCGCCGCTGCCGAAGGGTCAGGAGAAATACGAAATCAAATACAACCACGCCCTCTCGCTCGAGGACGACTTCAGCTTTTACCAGCGCCGCGGCCAGGCGTGGAAAGTCGTATCGGTGGACGAAGCCAAGGGGAAGATCAACGTCGCTCCGACCGGCACGATGGCCAAGGACGGCATCAACAAGCCCTATACCTTCGACATCGACAACGTCACGCGCGTCTGGCGCGGCCGCACGCTCGTCGAGTTGAAGGACATCGCGCCCGAGACCACGGTCCAGCTCAACCTCACGTGGTCGCAAGGCTGGCGCGACAAGGAGTTCACCGTCTCCGACCTCTGGCTCGACGACGCGGCCCGCGCGGCGGCCACGGAACTTCAGCGTCGCCGGCACGTCATCTTCCAGCGCCAGCGCTGGCTGCCCGGCTGGATTGATGCCGTGGAGAACTTCGACTTCGGCGGTGGCCTTGTCACCCTCACGCTCTTCGGCCCGATGGACCGGTCGCTCTACGACGATCTCAAAAACTCGCAGGATAAGGGCTTCGGCGTGGCCGTCGCCGAGAAGGACCTGCGCACGTGGTTTCACCGCAGCGACAAAAAGATCGGCCAGGTCGTGGAATGGAAAGAGACGCCCAACCCGCCGCCCGGCAGCAGCGGCATCCAAGTGCGGATGAAATTCGCTGAACTCCTCGATGGCTACCGTCCCGGCCGCATCGTCCGCGTGAAAAGTGACCTGTGGAAATTCGTAACCATCCCGACCGAAGAACGAGTCAAGTCACTGGAAGACCGATGAGACTCGGAACTAGGATTCGCCGGATGCACTCCGCTTTTCTTTGCCTCGTCTTGTTTGCGGCCGCCAGCGCTTCTGCCGCCGTCCTGCCGTCCGGTTGGGACGCCAAGGCCGCCGCCGACCGTGTGCTCGCCGGCCTCGTCAACGTGTCGGCACCTGAGGTGAAGGGCGCGCACGATGCCGAGATGACCATCGTGAATGGCCGCGCTTACATCGTGGCCGAGGCGAATGACGTGAAGCCGGGCGAAGCTCCTTCCTGGCCGTTCATCTACGCGACGCTCTCGGTGGTGAACGTAAAGACGTTGGTGGTCGAGCAACGCCTCTTGGTGGCCAAGGGCGAGCAGGCCTTCGCGAACGAGACACTGCCGCCGGGCGCGTGTTTCGTGCCCCGCGTGCTGCGGCGGGACGACCGCACGCTGCGCTGCTACTTCACCAGCGAGGAGCCCGGCAAACGGCAGTCGCAAGTCTGGTTCCGCGACTTCGATCTGGATCGCCGCGCGTTCAGCGACACCATCCATCGCGTGCAGCTCAAGACGTCTGCCGGCACATTCCCCATGCAGCCGAAGCCGTTTTACGAGGACGCCGTGAAGCACGGCTTCAAGCGCGAGCCGAAGGATTACGGAATTTACCTTTTCGACCCGATCAAGGTCTTCGATGGCAAACACTACGCGGGCATCAACAACTACGCCGCCGGCCAGAACGCGCTCGCGACGCTGAACGCGGCCATGGACACGTTCGAGATTGTCGGTCACTTCAACGAGCCGCCGGAGCTGAAGCTCACCGAGCCCGCCATCAACCGCCTGCCCGACGGCACTTGGATGGCCATCTGCCGGCAGGAGGCGGGCAACCAAAACTACACCTTCACCACCAGCCGCGACGGCGTGCACTGGACGCCGGGCGAGCACCGCAGCTTTGTCTCGAACGGCGCGGCTTCGCGCCCCACGTTTGACCGTTTCAACGGCATCTACTACCTCGGCTGGCAGGAGCGCGCGCGCATCGCGGGTGTGAGCCGCTCCATCTTCAACGTCGACGTCTCGCGCGATGGCGTGGCCTGGGAGCGCAAGTATCGCTTCGAAACGGTGAAGTCGTTTCAGTATCCCACCTTCCGCGAGCACGCCGGCGTCATCTACGTGTCCGTGACCCAAGGCGACAGCGACCCGAGCCGCAAAGAGCGCATCATGTTCGGGCGATTGGAGTAACTGACATTTGACGGCGCGCCGCAGTATCACGACGCTCAACTCGTCCGATGAAACGAATCACCTTTCTCCTCCTTTCGCTCTGCCTGCTGTGCCGGTTGACTGCCGCCGATGCGCCCGCCGCCAAGACCGCCAAAACCGTCCGCCTGCTCACGGTCGGCAACAGTTTTTCCCAGAACGCCACGCGGCAGCTCGGCAACCTAGTGACCAACGCGGGCCACGTGCTCATCCACCAGCCCATCGTTGTGGGCGGCGCATCGCTGGAGCTGCACTGGGGCCGGGCGGCGGCGTTTGAGAAGGATCCCGCGAGCACCAACGGCCTCTACGGCAAACAGAGCCTCAAACAGCACCTCGTCGCGCTGCCATGGGACTTTGTGACCATCCAGCAGGCGAGCATCAAGAGCCATGACGTGGCGACCTACCGACCTTTCGCGAAACAGCTCCACGACTACATCAAGCGGCACGCGCCCAAGGCCGAGGTGTTGATGCATCAGACGTGGGCGTATCGCGAGGACGATCCGCGCTTCGCACCCGCCACGCCCAAGGCCGGCGAGCCAAAGTCGCAAGCCGAGATGTATCAACAACTCTCTCTCGCCTACGCCACCATCGCCGATGAGTTAGGTATCCGCCGCCTGCCGGTGGGTGACGCCTTTTATCTCGCGGACACGGACCCGAAATGGGGCTACCAGCCGGACGCGAAGTATGACTTCAAAAACAAGGACCAGACCGCGCTGCCGGACCAAACGCATTCGTTGCACGTTGGCTGGCGCAAGGCGAAGGGCAAGGACGGCAAAGAGTCCCTCAGCATGGACGGCCACCACGCGAACATGGCCGGCGAATACCTCGGCGCGTGCGTGTGGTTTGAGGTGCTCTACGGGGAGAACGTGGTGGGCAACACGTTCGTCACCCCGGGCTTGGACAAGACTTACGCGCGCTTCTTGCAAGAAACGGCGCACAAAGCTGTGCTCGCTTCGGCGGGGCGCAAGATGTCGTCGGCTCCCTTGCCAGCGAGCGCACCAGACTGGACAGCACAAGCCGCCGCTGACGCAAAACAAGACCGCACTTCCATCCCCTACGACGGCCAGACGCCAAACAAGCTAGTGTGCGACACGACACTTCGGCAGTTGCCCGACGGCTCGTGGGCGCTCTTCATGCTGGCGGGCGATGACTTCGAGCCGTCGCCGAAGAACTACATCGGCCTCACGCGCAGCCTCGACGAGGGCCGCACGTGGACGCCGCTGGAGCCGGTGGATATCGGCTTCCCGCGCGAGGGGAAGACCAGCGGGCAAGGGCCGACCGAGCTGCTTGTGCGCGATGGGCGCTGCAAGTTGTTCTTCTCCACGCATTCGCAGACCTGGGGCCGCGACTGGCAGTCGTGGTCCATGCACAGTGACGATTCGTGCAAGACGTGGAGCAAGCCCGAGCCGGTGCCAGGCCGCCTCGGCAAGTTCACCTTCATCCGCAATCACATCGTCGCGCGCGACGGCCGCATCATCATTCCCTTTCAGCATTACCTCGGGCCGCCGCCCGGCACGCCACCGCCAGCGGCGGAGGAGAAGCCATGGCACGGCGCGCTCCGCCACTACGTCAGCAACCCGCGCAACGGCGTGCTCATCAGCAACGATGGCGGCAAGACTTGGAGCGAGCACGGCAATGTGCGGCTCACAGCCGACGACCGTTACCACGGCTGGGCCGAGAACAACCTCGCCGAACTCAGCGACGGCCGCATCGCCATGATCATCCGCGCCGACCGGCTCGGCGGCGTGCTTTATTACGCGGAGTCGAAGGACGGCGGCAAAACGTGGCCGGAATTTGCCGTGAAGACAGACATCCCCAATCCCGGCTCCAAGGCCACACTCTACCCGCTCGGCGGCGACACCGTGGCGATGTTGCACAACCCGAACCCCACGCACCGCAGCCCGCTGGCGCTGTGGATTTCCTTCGACGGCTTGAAGACCTGGCCTTACCGCCGTGTGCTGGTGCCCGAGTCCTGCGACGGGCCGAAGGGCCGGCTGAATTACCCCGACGGCTTCGTCAGCTTGGACAAGCAATGGCTCCACTTCGCCTTTGACGACAACCGCCACCGCGCGGTCCACTACAGCGCAAAGCTTCCGCCACTGCCATGAACCGCCGCCACTTCCTCGCCACCACCGCCACGGCGGGCCTCGCCTTCGCCACAAACGCTGCCGACGCTTCGCCGCGCCTGCGCGTCGCGGTCATCGGGCACACGGGGCGCGGGGATTACGGACACGGGCTGGACACGATGTGGGAGAAGTTGCCGGAGACCGAGTTGGTGGCCGTGGCGGACGCGGATGTTAAGGGTCTGGCAGCCGCGCAGCAGAAGCTCAAGGTCACGCGCGGCTTCACTGACTACCGGAAGATGCTCGCCGAGGTGAAGCCGGACGTGGTGGCCATCGGCATGCGGCACGCGGACCAACACCGGGATGTGGCCGTGGCCGTCGCGCACGCAGGCGCGAAGGGCATTTACATGGAAAAGCCCTTCTGCCGCACACCGGCGGAAGCGGATGAAATCGTCGCCGCCTGCGAGCAGAAGAACGTGAAGCTCGCTCTCGCGCACCGCAATCGCTGGCATCCCGTGCTGCCGACGATTGACAAGCTGGTGAAGGAAGACGCCATCGGCCGGCTGCTCGAGCTACGCGCGCGCGGCAAGGAGGACCCGCGCGGCGGCTCGCTGGACTTGTGGGTGCTCGGCTCGCACCTGCTCAACTTGATCTGCTACTTCGGCGGCCAGCCTCTGGGCTGCTCGGCGACGGTGTTGCAGGCGGGCAAGCTCGTTACGCGCGCGGACGTGAAGGACGGCGCCGAGGGCCTCGGGCCGCTCGCGGGCAACGAGGTCCACGCGCGCTTCGACATGGAACGCGGCGTGCCAGCTTACTTCGATTCCATTGCGAACGCGGGCGACCGGGCCGCCGGCTTCGGCCTGCAACTCGTCGGCACGAAAGGCATCATTGACCTGCGCGTGGATCAGGATCCCGTGGCGCACTATCTCGCCGGCAATCCCTTCCGGCCCGTGAAGGAGCCGCGCGTGTGGCAAGCCATCAGCACGGGCGGCCTCGGTCAGCCCGAGCCGTTGGCCGACATCGGCAAGCAAGTCATGGCGCATGTCGTCAGCGGCCGCGATTTGCTCGCGTCGATTCGCGAGCACCGCCAGCCCTTGTGCAGCGCACGCGATGGGCGGACGACGGTGGAAATGATCGCCGCCGTCTTCGAGTCGCATCGTCTGCAAGGCCAGCGCGTCGCTTTGCCGCTGACGGCGCGGGACAATCCACTGGCCCGACTGTAGTCTGCTCGCTCGTTTCCTTTACGTTTTGTAGCAATCCAACTCAATGAACTCAACCATTCCGTCCCGCCAGCTTTCGCAAGCCGACCTTCACCAGCTCCAGCGTTGGAACACGCCGACGATTTACAACGGCTGGGAGCAGATCACGAAGCACGACCGCACCCGCGACGGCATCAACCTCGAAGAGACGCGCGATTTCATGCCGCAGATGGGGCCGATGGTCGGCTACGCGGTGACGCTCGTCGTCGAGCCGAGCAACCCGGCCCACAAGGACAAGCCCGGCGCGCTCTCCGACTACCGCCGTTACATCGCCAGCGTGCCGGGACCGAAAATCGTCGTGGTGCAGGACCTCGACAAGCCGCGCGTCATCGGCTCCTTCTGGGGCGAGGTGAACGCGAATACCCACCGCGCGCTCGGCTGCGTCGGCACCATCACCGATGGCGCAGTGCGCGACCTCGACGAGATGACCAACGCTGGCTTCAAGGCGCTCGCCCGCCGGCTCTGCGTCGGTCACGCATGGGTCACCCCCGTGAAGTGGAATTGCCGCGTGGAAGTTTTCGGCCAGCGCATCGAGCCCGGCCAGCTCATCCACGCGGACAAGCACGGCTTCTTCGCCGTGCCCAAGGACGACGAGACGCGGCTCCTCGAAGCCGCGCGCTTCATGGACAGCAACGAGTGCAACACCGTCATCGCCGCCGCCCGCGCCGCCGCGGGCAAGCCCTTTGACCAAGTGCTGGCCGAGATGGATGCAGCCGGCGCGGCCTTCCGCGACGCGGCGAAGAAAAAGTTCTCCGGTGGAGACGAATGGTAAACCGGCTCCAACTGCTCAGCTTGATGACTGCCGCAACAGCAGCCAGTTCCGCACTGGCCGCAGATTCCAGCGATTGGACGAAACTGCCGTCGCTGCCGGACAAGGAAGGCTTCGCGTCCATGTTCGCTGGTGTAAGCGGCGGAGCCTTGCTCGCAGCAGGCGGCGCAAACTTTCCGGACAAGAAACCGTGGGAAGGCGGAAAGAAGGTCTGGTATGACACGGTCTTCGTGCTGGAAAAACCTGACGGTGCGTGGAAGGTCGCCGGCACGCTGCCGCGTCCGCTGGCATACGGCGTGAGCGTGACGCACGTTGGCCGAGTCCTGTGCGTCGGCGGCAGCGATGAATCTGGCCACCGCGCCGAGTGTTTTAGGATGGCATGGGGTGATGGGAAGTTGACCATAGCCTCAATCCCCGCGCTGCCGCAGCCGATCGCGAACCTTAGCGGCGCAGTGCTCGGTGACACGCTCTACGTCGCGGGAGGCACCGAAAAACCGGACTCCACCAGCGCGCTGAAGACATTCTATGCGCTCGACTTCGCGGCGAAGAATGCGACGTGGCGCGAGTTGGAACCGTGGCCTGGTCCAGCGCGAATGCTTGCGGTCGCAGCGGCGCAAGATGGCTCGTTCTTCCTCGCGAGCGGCGCGGACTTGAAGCCTGGCCCGGATGGCAAGCCGGTGCGGACTTACTTAAATGACGCTTACCGCTACACGCCGGGCAAGGGCTGGCAGCGCATCGCGGACTTGCCGCGCGCCGCCGTGGCCGCGCCTTCGCCCGCACCGACGGTTAGGCAAAATCGCTTCCTCGTTGTGAGCGGCGACGACGCGGCGCAGCTCACCGTTGCTCCGCCTGATCACAAAGGTTTTCCCAAGAGCGTGCTCGCCTATGACATCCGTGCTGACCGCTGGACCGAGACCGCGCCCACACCCGCTCCGCGCGTGACCGTGCCGGCGGTGCAATGGAACGGCGCGTGGCTGGTCGTGAGCGGCGAGCAGAAGCCCGGTATTCGTTCACCGGAAATCTGGAGGCTACAGCCATGAGACATGTCTCCCTTTTTAGCATCACATTGATCGCTGCGGTGACTACCGCTGCCGAGCTTCGGGTCGCACGCTCGACCTCGCGGGCAGCAATCGGCCGACGCGTAACAACGGGCAGGACACCGGGAAACCGCTTGCCGCAAGCTGGGCTATGCCCGAGCGGGCGACTTTCTCCACCGACGGCCAGACCTGGCGGCACACCGCGCCGGGCAAGAAGGAGGGCGCGCGCATTCTCTACGAAGTCACCGGCACCGGCGGTCCGCTGTGGGTCGCGTGGGGCCCGCCCTTCACGCCGCGCGACACGGACGCGCTGCTGGCCGAAGCGGAGAAGTTGTCGCCCGCGGCGAAGGCCTTCGAGCTGGCCCGCACGCGCGGCGGTCGTCCCGTGCGGGGCTTGCGCGTAAGCGAGGCGAGCACGCCGAAGCCGCCGGGCATCTGGGTCCACGCGCGGCAGCATGCATGGGAGAGCGGCTCCTGCTGGGTCGCACGCGGTTTCACCGAATGGCTCGTGAGTGACGACGCGGACGCGAAGTGGCTGCGCGCCCACGCGGAAGTCTTCGTCGTGCCCATCATGGACGTGGACAACGCCGCGACCGGCAATGGTGGCAAGGAAGCCACGCCGCGCGATCACAACCGCGATTGGGACGACAACCCGGTTTACCCCGAGGTCGCCGCCGCGCAGCAGCGATTGCGGGCGATGGTGAAGGAAGACCGCCTTGCCGTGTTCCTCGACCTGCACAACCCGGCGGCGGGCGACCCGACTTTCTTCTACATTCTGGAAAACCAGTTGCTGAAGGAGGGAGCGCGACCGCTACATCGCGCTGGCCTACGGGCGCATCAGCAAAATCAAGCCGCTCATCCCCATGAGTAACCGGCCCAAGACGACCGGCGCGAGCTACCACCCGCTCTGGCGCAACATCAGTGCTAACTGGGTTTGCATGAATGGCAACCCGGATACCGTGAGCCTCTGCCTCGAAACGATTTGGAACTACGAGAACAGCACCACGGACGGCTACCGCGCCGTGGGCCGGGAGCTGGGCCGGGCGACGGCTGAGTTCGTGCGGACCAAGCCCGCGCGACCGTGATTAGCCAGCCACGCCCGGTCGGCTTCGACGGCGTGCTCGATTTCCTTGGCGGCGCGGAGAACGGCGGTTTTAATACGCGGGCAACCCGCGCTCGTGCTGAGCTAATTTACTCTGACTCACCAATGAAGACACTGTTCTCCCTCCTCCTCTGCCTCGCCACGGTCGCGTGTGTCCAGCCGCCCATCCTCGGCGGCTACCACTCGCTCGCTCCGACGGACCAGGGCGCGCTTGCCGCCGCCAGGTTCGCCGTCGCCGAACAAGACGCGAAACTCACCTTTCAAAGCCTCGACAAGGCGGCGGAGCAAGTCGTCGCCGGTGCCAACTACCGGCTGACCTTGCGCGTGCTCGATTCTGGAAAGACCCGCCCAGCTGAAGCTGTCGTGTTCCGCAAGCTCGGCAACGCAGGCCATTCCTTGACTTCGTGGCGCTGGCTTGATGCCCCGCCGCCGCCCGCCGCGCTCCTCAGCACCGAGTTCATCTACGACACCGCGCCGTTCCCTTCCTGTCACGCATCCACCATCGTCGAGCTGCCGGGCGGCGGGCTCGTTACCGCGTGGTTCGGTGGCACAGCGGAGAAAAACCCCGACGTGGGCATCTGGGTTTCGGGGCAGGACGGCGGCGAGTGGACGGCGCCCGTCGAAGTTGCGAACGGCGTGCAGGCAAATCCCAAGCCCGGTGAGCCCGCGCGGCATCCGTGCTGGAACCCCGTGCTCTTCCAGCCCAAGACCGGCCCGCTGCTACTCTTCTACAAGGTCGGTCCCAACCCGAGCGCCTGGTGGGGCGAGCTGCGTCGCTCGACCGACGGCGGGAAAACCTGGAGCGCTGCCACCCGCATCCCGGGCGAGTGCGTCGGCCCCATCAAGAACAAGCCCGTTCAACTTCCGAACGGCGACCTGCTCAGCCCGTCGAGCAGCGAGCACACGGGCTGGCGCGTCCACTTCGAGCGCTCGCGCGACCTCGGCCAGACGTGGGAGATGATTGGCCCGGTCAACGACGGCAAGGCTGTAGGCGCTATCCAGCCGAGTATTCTTTTCCTTGGCGGCGACAAGCTCCTTGCCCTCGGCCGCACGCGGCAGGGGAAAGTATTTCAAGTCGGCAGCCACGACGCGGGGAAGACCTGGGGCGCGATGACGCTCACTTCCTTGCCCAACCCCAACGCCGGAACCGACGCGCTGACGCTCAAGGACGGCCGCCATCTGCTCATCTACAACCACACCGTCAAGGGCCGCTCGCCGCTGAACCTCGCGGTATCGAAGGACGGCCAGACTTGGCAGGCGGCGGGCGAGTTGGAGAACACGCCGGGTAGCGAGTTCAGCTACCCGGCCATCATCCAGACCCGCGACGGCCTCGTCCACGCGACGTGGACTTGGAAGCGCCGGAAGGTGCGTCACGCCATCATTGACCCGGCCAAACTCGCTCCGCGCGACTTCGCGGACGGCAAGTGGCCGAAGCCGTAGGTTGGTTTTCCAAGTTTTGCGAGACCGGTGCTGGCAGTTCCAAGCCGCTGGCACGCTTTCGCGCATTCCCGACATTGACCCGCAGCCGCTCTTCGACCTACAACCCACGGAACGCCGAGTTCCAAACCTGCCCTCACCATGAAACGTTTTCTCCTTCTCGCCCTCCTCGCCCTCGCGCCGCTCGCGTTGCCCGCACAGCCCGCGCCGAAGCCCATCACCTTGCCGGCGGGCATCCGCATGGAGAAGGACCTCGCCTACATACCGGACGGCGACCCGGCGCAGAAGCTCGACCTCTACCTGCCGGAGAAACCGGCCGACAAACCGCTGCCGCTCATCGTCCACATCCATGGCGGCGGTTGGCGCGGCGGTAACAAGTTTCCCTGTCCCGTGACTGGCATGGCGCTCAAGGGCTACGTCGTCGCCAGCGTCGAGTATCGCTTCAGCCAAAAGGCGATTTTCCCCGCGCAGATTCAAGACTGCCAGGCCGCGCTCCGCTGGCTGCGCGCGCGAAGCAAGGAATACGGCATCGACCCCAACCGCGTCGGCGTCATCGGCGGCTCGGCGGGCGGCCACCTTTCTGCGCTCGTCGGCACGGCGGGCGGGAAGAAGGCCTTCGCGCCCATCGGCGACCACCAGGAGCAGTCCGACCGCGTCCAGGCCGTGTGTGACATCTACGGCCCGGCAGACTTCACGACCGTCGTGGCGCAGGCGGACGCTGACAAGAACGTGAAGAACATCTTCAAATTCAACTCGCCCACCGATCCCTACTCGTTGCTCACCGGTGCTCCGCTGGAAGACAAAGCCAAATCCCAAGCCGTCAGCCCGGTGCATTACGTCAGCGAGGACAACCCGCCGTTCCTGATCCTCCACGGCACGCACGATACCCTCGTGCCCTACGCGCAAAGCGAGCAACTCACCGCTGCGCTGAAGGCCAAGGGCGTCGAGGTCTGGCTGCAGACGCTGCCCGGCTCCGGCCACGGCGGCCCCGCCTTCGGCAAGCCGTCGGTGCAGAAGCTCACGCAAGCTTTCTTCGACAAGCACCTGAAGGGCGCGGATGTGAAAATCACCCTCGTGCCCGAGGCGGAACTCGCGGTGGAAC
>RFVF01000107.1 GCA_009922615.1 Pseudomonadota bacterium | reverse complement strand
CCCCGGCCTCGCGGCGCAGGGCGCGGAAGTGTATCGCTCGCTCGGCTGCTACCAATGCCACACGCGCGCCGTGCGGCAGGAGCAGTCGCTTTACGGTGTGCGGCTCAACGAACTCGGCGGCCCGGCGAACACCGTGCCCACCGTGCCGCCCGTCAATTTCGATTTGCTCCTCGCGCTTGCCGCCGTGCGCACCGATCTCGCCCTTGCGCCCGTGCCGCTCCCGCTCGCGCTGACTGGGGATACGAATGTTACGGCCAAGTTCAAGCAGTTCGAGGCCGCCCGCGCGTTCCTCCTGCGCAACGATGTGAAGTCGGGCATTACTCGTCCCACGAGTGGTCCGACCGTGAATGATCTGGCCGCGAAGCTGCCCGCGATGATTCTGGAAAAGGTCGGCGTGGAAGCCGGTGAGCGTGGGGTGAAGTTGCTCTCTGATGCCGGAGCGAAGGCTGAACTAACTTTTCTCAACCTTGGCCCGGACCTTGATCGTGGCTGGGGCGCGCGTCGCACCGTCGCGCAGGATTACGTGAATGACTCGCCGGTGTTGCTGGGCAGTGTGCGCGTTGGTCCGGACCTTGCCAGCATCGGCAGCCGTGCGCCGGAGAAGTTTGCCGCGCCGTGGAAATTTGCCAGCACCAACACGGTGGCGGAACGGGAGCAGCGCTTGCTGGTTCATCTCTTCAACCCGCGCCTGCTAGCGAAGGAATCCACGTGCCCGTCGGCCGGTTATCTTTTCGACACGAAAAAAGCCGAGGTGCGTTACGCTGGCGAGCCGCTGCGCCTGCCGGGCAATGAAGCACCGGTATTCCCGAAACACAACGCCCGCGCGCTCGTCGCCTTCTTGCTGGACCAACGTGCCGATGTCGGGGTGGCAGAAGCGCCCGTGGCGGTGGCTGCGCCCGCCGCGCCGGCGAGCACCAACGCGCCTGCGAAACCATGAGCCAGAAAAAAAACAAGCCCGCGCCCGAGCGGACCGACAGCGAGCCGACGCTTGCCGCCGGCACGAGCAGCGCGTGGCCATTTGTGCTGCTGGGCGTGCTCCTTTTCGGTTGCTTCCTGCACGTGGAAAACAGCGGTGGGGCTTTCCGGGCTGACGTGTATCAGGTCGGCACCAAGTTTCCGCCGCCTTTGCCGAACGAGCCGGAAGAGGTGAAGCTTTTCAAGGCCGGGGCCAATCTCTATGTCGCTTGCGCGGGCTGTCACCAGCCCAATGGCAGCGGCTCGGATTCCCTGAATGTGCCGCCACTGGCCGGTTCGGAGTGGGTGTTGCGGGAGAAACCGGATCGGATGATCCGGATCATGCTTGATGCCATCGAAGGCCCTATCACCGTCCGGGGTAAAACGTTTGACAATGCATCCATGACGCCCTTTCGCGACATGAAGGACGCCGACATTGCGGCCATTGCAACTTTTGTGCGGGGCAACAAGGACTGGGGTAACAACGCTGGACATGTCACGCCCGCGCAGGTGAAGGCCATCAAGGAAGCCACTGCGAAAAACGCTGGCACTCGCTGGCGGGCGACCACGTTGGAACCGGTGCCCTGATTCAAGGGCTACCTCCGTTTCAATCCGCCGCCGCCCGGGCCAGCCGGGCCTCACAATCCGGGCACACGCGGGGCGTCACCTCGGCGTGCAGCGCGGGTTCGAGGAGTTTCTCAATGGGTTCCCAATGTCCGCCGTCGTCGCAATAACTCTTGCAGCCGGGACAGAAACGCAGCGCCCCGCGTAGTTGGGCAACTTCCCGATGCAGGCCGAGAATGCGTTCCGCCACATGCAGCCGGGCCTTGAGTTGTTCCCGATCAAGCGGCTTGTGCAGGAAATCGTCCGCGCCGGCGTCCATTGCTTCGAGGTAACGCGTCTTGCCGTTTATTACCGTGAGAAAAGCCACGTAGACATAGTGCGGGCATTTCACCTCGCGGATGCGCCGACAGAGCTCAAGCCCATCCATCTCCGGCATCATCCAGTCGGTGATGACCACCTCGGCGGGAGATTGCTGAAACGCCGTCCAGGCTGCGCGGCCATCCGCAGCCTCTATGACTTGGTGCCCCAGTGTGTCCAAAGCTTGGCGTAAAACTGCCCGGGAAACGGGATCATCTTCGGCGATGAGGATGCGCATGTCGCGATCATAATGGCGGCTCAACTGACGCGGGAAGTGCAAAACTCACACGCATCATGCCCGCCCACCGGAGCTGCCTGTATTACGCCTGACAACTACAGTTGCCACGCAGAGCGGATGCAAAAGCCGCAACGCGGCGGACGGCATACTTCAGTCCTCGTGTGTAACTGTCTGATTTGAACCTGAATGCCGAAGTTCAGCCGCGAGAGGGCGCAACGCACACCAAGAAGCAGGATTGGAACGGCGTGGGATCTGGGCCTCTTCTACCTGCTCCTGGTTCTAGCCAGAAGTCTGGTCTCCGGTTGTTGTGCGCTCTTATTGCCATCGCATATCGGGATCAGGGGCGGGTCAGGAGACGGGGAGGTTGTGATAATTGCAATGACGCGATGCAAATCATTGCGGTAGACAGCTATTATCTCATGGTGCCAGTGCTTCAGCTTTAGTCTGAGTAAACGGTTTGCCTGACTCATACAGCGCAATCCTGCGGCGAATCTGACTGGCACTGTTGGTTGCACCCTGGCGGTGGGCCAAGCTTAACGCGTCATTGGCCACGGCGATTGCTTGGCTGAAATTTCCCGCAGCCGCTAATGCCGCCGCTGACACATCCAAAAGGGGCACAGATGGCGATCCGGCGCTGATCGTCAGAGCGAGACCTGCGTATTTTTGGGCGGCGAGCCCATCACGTAACTCTGGGTGTGTGGCTAACAGCCAAGCCAGTTGTTTTGCGCTGGGCAGGAAATGCTGGTCCTGAGCCAAAGCAGCTTCAAACTCCTTCCGGGCCTCAGTGAGCTGGCCGGTGTGCATCAACGCCAAAGCCAGGTTGTGGTGAATATTTGGATTGTTCGGCTCCTGCGCTAGGGCCATTCGATAGTGAGTGATCGCTGTGTCGCGCTGGCCCCGGTTGGCCAGCAAAGCACCCAGATTGCTGTGTGCTGCTGAATTGGTGGGGCTTAGTTCAATCGCATGGCGGAGGGTTGCGATGGCCTCCTGATGTTGACCCAAAGCGCTCTGATAGGCAGCCAGATCAACCATCAACGGCACTTCGGCTGGTTTGAGGCGAAGCGCCATTTGGACGTAGCGTGCCGCCTCGGCATTGTCACCCCGCGCGGCGAAGGCCAACGCCAACACTCGGCTGACAAAAAAGCCCTCGTCGGGGTTGTTCAATGAAAGCTTTAGATTCTGAATCGCCTCATTGACCGCGTTATCCGTCGGGGCCAGCCGGAAAGCGCGGTTTGCATTCAAAACGGCCCGCGGCTCATCCCCGGCTTCGAAGTAAGCGATTGCGAGATTGAGATAAGCATGGGGCCTGGGATAGCTGGCCACTGATTCCTCGAAGCGGCGAATCGCTTCTTTCTTCCTGCCGCGCGATCTCAGTTCGCAGCCCAGATTGTTGAGGGCTGAGGCGTTGTTGGGCGTTACCTCGATGGCACGCTGAAATAGCGTGGCTCCGTTTTCCCAAAAGCCCAACTCACTGCGGGTCACCAGCGCTAGTCCCGCCAGCGCGCCGATCGCAAGCGCACGCGCCACCCTCGTCATATTCAAGGCGCTGCAGCAATCATTGACCAACCAGACGAGCATGATGAACAGACCCACCAACGGGAGGTAGGTATAGCGATTGGCATGGGCTTGCTCGCCGACTTGAATGAGGCCGATCACCGGCACCAGCACACCCAAATACCAGCACCACCCCACCAACAAGTATTTCCGCCGTTGCGCTTGGTGCAGGGCAACCAAACTAACCGAAACCAGGACAAAGATCGCCGTCATCCATTTCCACTTCGGAATGGGAACCAACGGGTAGACTACCGAAAAGCTGTTTGGCCAAAAAGTCTCGCCGAGGTAGATGGAGTAGGAGGTGGTCGCGTTGATCAGGCGAAACCAGAACGGTAGGATACTCGAGTCCACGGTCATGGTTCCCACGTGGTGCTGCGAATAAATGGTAGAGATGCTCAGCACCAGCACCACGGCAAATAAAGGGAGTTTTTCCGCAACCAAGCGCCCCGTCGTCCTCGCCAGCTCCCAGCGAGAAATGGTCACAGTCATCATACCGGGCGCAGTATTCAGCCGGTTCAATGGCCAGTAATCCAGCAGCAGCAGCACGCATGGCAGGGTCACTATCATCGGTTTCGACATCACTCCTAGAAGAAATCCGATGAACACTAACACGTATCGGCGAAAGCAAGGCTGTTCCACATAACGCACATAGGCCCACAGCGTGAAGAAGAAGAAGAAGCCGCAAAGGACGTCCTTTCGCTCCGCGATCCAGGCTACCGATTCTACATGCAACGGGTGCCATGCAAAAAGGGCCGCCACAATGGCGCTGGGCCATAGGCTGCGGGTTAGCCGGTTTAACGCCAGCAGCAACATGACGGCTGCGGCTGCGTGAATGAGGACGTTGGTCAGGTGGTGTGCCCCCGCTACTGGTCCGAATAACTCGATGTCCAGCATGTGCGACAGCCAGCTCACGGGCCTCCAGTAGTCGATGTCAGCCGAGGTAAACGCCCATTTGATGCCATCCCATGTGATTCCCGGAGCCACCTTGGGATTATTGGTGACGAACACATCATCGTCGTAGCAGACGAACTCGTGTTCGACTACGGGCAGGAAAATCAGCAACGTCAGAATCGCGAGTCCGGCGGCGATCTTAGACTGCACCAACACGGCACCACCCGAGGAGATGTCCGTCCCGCCCCGGAGCGGTTCAACTTCTTTGGGAAGGTTCATGCCAAGAGTATATGCTGGCCGACAAAACAAAGGGGGCACCCTTGCGGATGCCCCCTCTGATGGAAGTAAGCTTGCTTACCGATTAGCGGGGTCCAACAACGTTGAGACCAGCAGACAAGCTCGCCTGTGCCTGACGGAGCTGGGTCTCCAGACCGGAGGCCGAGACCTGCTGCACGCTGCCGTCAGCAAGGGTCAGGTTACCAGCCTGATCGTGCTGGTAATACTGGCCCGAGGCGTTGCCGCCGACCCAGTTAGCCCGGAGGTTCGTTGGGGCCGCGACGAGAGCCAAATTCACAGCCGCGCCCATGGCAACCGGAGTCGTGGTGGTTGCATTGGGAACCGCGCCACCATTGGCCCAGTTGAAGTTACGATCATACGCCAAGATCACGTTCGGCTGCGTCTCGTCAGCATCCAAACCAATGGAGAACGACGAGGAATTGTCCTTGCCGACGCCGCTGTAAGCAGGGGCGGCTCCGCCCGTTTGATCACCGGTGCCCGCAGGGTTGCCATAGCCCGTGCTGGTGCTGTTGGCGAAATCCGAGGCCAAGTTGTTCAGCTTGTTCTTGTCGCCCGGGCACATCAAAATCTTGGCGGAACCAAGTTCGTTCGACATGACTAAGAAATGCTTCCACACGCGCTGGTTAGCAACCGTGGTGGTGTACCTGCTTGAGGTTGTTCGCGCACTTGATGCGGGCGGCCTTGGCTTTCGCTTTGGCGAGGGCGGGCAGGAGCATGCCGGCCAGAATGGCGATGATGGCGATCACGACGAGCAGCTCGATGAGCGTGAAGGCCCCGATTTTCTTACTGCGTAGGCTTTTCATTATTTTGTTTTTGTTATCCGGCCGACGCACTGAGAACTGTTCTCCGCACGCCCAGCAAGGTCTTGCCGAAGATTAAGCACCCTCAATGCCACCGGTCCATGTCTTTCTCCAGCCCCACCTGAATTGATGCCGAGCCAGATCAGATCGAATTCGTTTAAATAACTCAAAATCAATGATTTGCATATATTTAGTAATACCCTATCTGGGGGAAATTTTCTTCCGCTTACCGCCGAATGGGCCGTCGGTTGCGCGTCCGTCGCATCCTGTGGTGGATGGAGCGAGGTTTTTTTCACGCCACGAGCGTGAAAATCACGCAAGTCTTGGCGGGCTCAGGACAGACCAGCTACACCAATACCCCTCCCACCACCGCGCCATGCACATCGGTGAGCCGCCGGTCCAGTCCGCTGTGGCGGACGGTCAGGCGCTCGTGGTCAATGCCCATGAGGTGTAGGATCGTCGCGTGCAGGTCGTAGCAATACGTCTTCCCCTCCGCCGCCTGGTAACCCCACTCGTCGCTCTGCCCTACCGCCACTCCGGGCTTGATGCCCGCGCCGGCCAGCCACGTCACGAACGTCCCGCCATTGTGGTCGCGGCCCACGCTGCCTTGGGCGAAAGGCGTGCGGCCAAACTCCGTCGTCCACACTACCAAGGTGTCCGCCAGCAGCCCGCGTGACTTGAGGTCGCGCAGCAGCGACGCGATGGGTTGGTCCACGCTCGCGGCCATCGGCGGCAATTCGTTCGGGATATTGCCGTGGTTGTCCCAGTTGTTCACCGCGCCCTGCGGCCCGCTCCACACCTGGACGAACCGCGTCCCCCGCTCGATGAGCCGCCGCGCCAGCAAGCAGCGCCGCCCAAAGTCCTCGGTCACTTTGTTCTCCAGCCCGTAAGCTTTCCGCGTCGCCTCGGTTTCCTTCGCGAGATCAAACGCCTCGGGTGCGCTCAACTGCATCTTCGCCGCCAGTTCGTAGCTCGCGATTCGCGCGTCGAGCCGCGAGTCGGCGGGATTCGCCTTCGCGTGCGCGCGGTTCAACTTGTCGAGCAACGCCAACCCGTCGCGGTCTGCGTCACGCGTAGCGAACCGGAACTTCTCCCGTGCGAACAAATCCGGCACCAGCTCGGGCGCGCCCGCGTTGAGGATGGTTCCCTGATGCACCGCCGGCAGAAACCCCGCGCTGAACGTGCCGTTCTGATTGTAAGGCAGCCCGCGCGCGTCCGGCAGCACCACGAACGTCGGCAAGTTATCCGTGAGCCGGCCCAGCCCGTAGCTCACCCATGCGCCGAGGCACGGAAAGCCCGGCAGAAGCTGGCCGCTGTTCATCATGTAGGTGCCTGGCCCGTGGACGTTCGTCTTGCTCGTCATCGCCATGAGAAAAGCGAGTTGGTCCACGAGTTTCGCCTGCTCGGGGAAGACGCTGCTCACCCAGCGCCCCGACTGCCCGTGTTGCCGAAACTCGAACGGGCTTTTCATCATCGTTCCCGGCATCGCGGTAAAACCCTCCGGCTTCTCCGTCGGCCCGAGCTTCTGGCCGTGAAGTTTCTCCAGCGCCGGCTTATAGTCATAAGTGTCCATCTGGCTCACGCCGCCGGTCATGAAGAGCTGAATCACCCGCTTCACCTTCGCCGGGTGGTGCAACCCGCCGTTGAACTCTGCCTTCGGCTGAAACGCGCCTTCTCCCAAAGCCTCGCGCACAATCAAATCTGCCATCGCCAAGCCGCCGAACCCGCCGCCGATGTGCCATAGGAAGTCGCGGCGGCCCAACCCAGCGCCAAAGGCTTCAGTTGATGAACAAGAACTCATTGCTGTTAAACAAAACCCGGCCCAGCGCCGGCAGCCCGTGTTGCTCCGCGTAAGCCGACATCGCGCTCACTTCCTCCTCCGTCGCCGTGCGTTGGTAGGCCAGCTGCACCATTGCCCGCACGCGCGACGGTGTGTCATTCCCGAGCTTATCCACGCGCGCCGCGAAGTGCTCGCTGTGCCGCAGCACGAAGTCGTTGTTGAACAGCGCGAGCGCCTGGAGCGCCGACGCAGAGAACGACCGCGTGGGCTGGAGCAAAGCCGCGTCGGGGAAATCCAGCGCCTCCATGAACGGGTCCGCGATGCCGCGCCATACGACGCGGTAGATGCTCCGCCGCCCCGCGCCCGGCGCGTCCCAATCGAACGGTGTGTAATCCACCCTCGGCGTGGCCTGCGGGCCTTTGCTCAACTTGAAGTGCTGCGTCCCCGGCCCACCGAGCGTGAGGTCCAGCCGCCCCGAGACGGCGAGCACGGCGTCGCGGAAGGACTCCGCGTCGAGGCGCGAGCGGTTCATGCGCCAGAGGAGCTTGTTCTCAGGGTCGAGAGTGGAGGGCCGAGAGTCGAAGGCTCTCAACCCTCGACCTTCGACACTCGACTGTCGGTAAGTTGCGCTCGTCACAATCAGCCGATGAAGGTGCTTCAGCCCGCCGCCGTTATCCCGGAGCTCACACGCGAGCCAGTCGAGCAACTCGGGATGCGACGGCGTGCTGCCCATGCGCCCGAAGTCGCTCGGAGTGTCGCACAGGCCGCGTCCGAAATGGTAGTGCCAGACGCGGTTCGCCGCGCTGCGCCACGTGAGCGGGTTGCGCGGGTCGGCCAGCCAGTCCGCCAACGCCACCCGGCGCAGCGCCTCGCGCTTCGGGTCCGTGAGGGCGAAACGCGCGGGCAAGTCCGCAATGGCCGAGAGCGCGCCGGGTTCCACGAGCTGGCCGGGTTTGGCGATGTCGCCGCGCTTGAGGAGGTGAACGGGTTTCGGCTCCAAGCCCGACTTCACCGCGAAGACCGAGGCGGGCGCGGGGAGCTTCGCCAACTCCGCCTGCGCGTGCTGCCGCAGCGCATGCGCCGCGATGGCGAGCCGTTGCTCCGCCGTGCGTTGCTCGCGAGAAAGTTTGAGCCCGGCAGAAACCAGCGGCGGCACGGCCTCCGCGTTCGCGTCCGGTGAGTCCGTCACGGACAGCCGGAAGTGCCCGATGAGATGACCGCCGCCGTGGAGTTGCTTGAGCGCCACCACGAGCTTCGCGCCCGCCGCGAGCTTCACCGGCGACTCGAACTCGAAGACCGCGAGGTGCGATTCGCCCACGCGCGGGTAGATGCCCCACGCCGTCTTCTCGTTGCCGTCGAGCGCGTGCTGAATCGTCCAGCCGTCTTGGTTGAAGTCCGCTGTGGCGCGTTTGATTTTGAGCTTCGCGGCGTTGGTGGAGCCCGCCACCAGCACGCGCGCCTCGAACTCGCTCAAGTGCAAGTTCCCGTTGTCCTGTCGGCCCGGACCGCGCTTCGGCAACGCGTCGCTGGCGAGCACTTCGAGGCGCAGCGCAGTGACGGTCGCAAGTGTCGTCGTGACGGTGATGGTGTAAGTGTCCCTCTCCGGTCGCGTGCCGCCCGCCGACACCGAGCCGTCCGACTCTAGCTTCAAAGTGGAGCCGTCGGACGAGACGAAGCTGTCGAGTGCGAGCGGCCGCCATTCGGTCATGGCTTTGCCCAGAGTTGCTTCCCAGCGCGCGACGATGACTTCGTGCTCCGCCGCGAGCAACGCGGTCGCGTCCTTTGCTTCCGGTGCGGCGAGGAGGGCTTGCCAACGCCGCCGCTGCTGCCCCGTCGCGGGCGATTCGTCAAACGGCACCTCGGCCTTGGTGACGCCAGCGAAGACCGCTTGCAGCGCGTAGTAATCCTCCTGCGAGATCGGGTCGAACTTGTGCGCGTGGCAGCGGGCGCAGTTGGCCGTCGTGCTCGCGAAGGCCGCCATCGTCTGCGTCACGAGGTCGTCGCGGTCGAGGTAATCGAACGTGCGTGGCGCGGTGCTTTGGGTGCTCGTGTCCAGCGGCCCGGCGCCGAGGAAGCCCAGCGCCGCCGTGAGCTGCGGATCCAGCGGGTAGAAGACATCTGCCGCGAGTTGCTCGCGGATGAACCGCTGCCACGGCACGTCGCGGTTGAAGGCCGTGATGACGTAGTCGCGGTAACGCCAGGCATTCGTGCGGAAGAGGTCGTGCTCGAAGCCGTGCGTGTCGGCGAAGTGAACGGTGTCGAGCCAGTGACGTGCCCAGCGCTCACCGTAGTGCGGCGAGGCGAGGAGTTTGTCTGCCAACTTGTTGATTGCCGATTGCCGATTGCCGATTTGGAACTCGCGCTCGAATGCTTCAACGTCCTCCGGCGACGGCGGCAGGCCGATCAGGTCGAAGTGCAGCCGACGAATGAGCGTGCGCACGTCCGCTTCGGAGGAGGGAGCGAGACCTTGCTCGCGGAGCTTGGCGGCGACGAAGCGGTCAATGGGATTGGCGATTGCCGGTTGCCGATTGCTAATTGAAGGCACGGCCGGTCGCACCAGCGGCTTCAACGACCACCAGTCCGATGTGATGCGTGCCACCGTCTCCTTCGGCGGCTGGACCTGCCTGACCCACTCGACGAGCACGGCGATGTCGGCATCGGGCAACTTCGCCTTGCCCTTGGGCGGCATCGTCAACTCCGCGCTCACGTGGCGGACGGCCTTGATCAGCAGACTCTTTTCCGGCTCACCGGGCACGATGGCCGGGCCGGCATCACCCCCCGCGAGGATCGCGCCGACGGAGTCGAGCACGAGGCTGTTCTTCGCCTTCTTCGCCGCGTGGCTGTGGCATTCGTGGCAGTGCTTCGCCAACAGCGGCAGCACGCGTTCCTTGAAAAGTGCATCCGGCTCCGCCGCCCCGAGCTGCGTCGCGACCAGCGCGCCTGCGGCCAGCAGCAGGCGCGTTCGGGCGAGACGGGACGGTGCAGTCATGAGTGTTCGCACTGAGTCAACCGGACCTGACGCCGGCACGCCAAGGCAATTCACCGGCGAACAAGCCGTTGACAACGAGCGGCCTTTCGCTAGGGTGCGCGCCTCTTAATCGAGAAAACAATATGCCGAACACCAAGTCCGCCGCCCGCCGCATGCGCAACAGCGCGCGCAAGCACGTCCGCAACACCGTCGTCCGCACCCAGCTCAAGACGGTGGAGAAGAAGTTCCGCGCCGCCATCGCCGCTAAGGCCGATACCTCTCCGGCCGCCCTGCGCACCGCCATCTCCACGCTCGACAAGGCCGTGAAGAAGGGCGTCATCAAGCGCGGCACCGCCGACCGCAAGAAATCCCGCCTCACCATCGCCCTCAACAAGGCGACGGCGGCGGCGAAGTAATCGATCCCGTTTTTCGCGCGCAGGCGTTCCGACTCAGGGACGCCTGTTTGCTTTATGTTCACCTGCCTCGTTTGCCGCTCCCTCGGCTTGGAGGCGACGCAACGCGAAGCGATTGACCTCGCGCACCGGCACGGTTTCGACGCCGTCGAGGCGCGGGCGGATGAGCTGGCGCAGTTGGGTGACGCTTTGCCCGGACTGCTCGACGACCTGCGCGCGAAGCCCCTGCGCTTCGGCCTCGCCGGTCTCCCGATCGACCTGCGACGCGACGCGCAACGCTTCGCCGACGGGCTGCGCCTCCTGCCCGGCTACGCCCGCGCTCTCCAACGCTGCGGTGTCACGCGCCTCGGCTCCTCCATCGTCCCTGCGCACGACGAGCTGACTTACGCGGACAACTTCCGTCAACACGTCGAGCGCCTCGGTGCCGTCGCCCGTGTGCTCGGCGATCACGGCATCCGCTTCGGCCTGGAATACTGCGCCACGCCCACGCTGCGCCGCGGACGGCGCCACGCGTTCATCCACTCCCTCCCGCAACTGCGCGAACTCATCGCCGCCATCGGCGCACCGAACCTCGGCCTCGTGCTCGACTCGTGGCACTGGTGGATGAGTGGCAGCCCGGCGGCGGAACTGGCCTCCCTCACGGCTGAGGAAATCGTGAGCGTGGACGTGAACGACGCACCCACGGGCGTGCCCCGGGAACAACTCGGGGACCGCCAACGCGAGCTGCCCGGTGCGACCGGCGTGATCGACCTCCCGCAATTCCTCAGTGCGCTGCGTCGCCTCGGCTACGACGGGCCAGTGCGGGCGGAGCCTTTCGAGTTCCCCGGCTCCAGTGGCTCGCGTGACGCGGTGTGTGCGGCTGCCGTGGTCGCCTTGCGGCGCGCACTGCGCTGACGTGGGTTTACTCCAAGTCCCACTGCGCGTTCGGGTCGCTCTGGGGCAGGTGCAGGCCGATGGCCGTGTTGCGCATCGCCTCGAAGTGCCCGTCTGCGTGGACCGTCATCACCATCTTGTTGTGCCTGGGATACGTGCGGCACGGCAGGGAGGCGTAGAAGGCATTGTTCTGCGTGCGGAAGATGATGCGGTCTTGCATGCTGCTCGTCCCCAGCGGAGTCGCGGCTGCCACCCATTGCTCGGGATCAGGGATGCCTTGCGAGGCCGCCGTGATCCACGCCACGTCGGCGAATACCACCGTCGCGGAAGTCTTCGCGATGCGGCTCTCGTGGATGCGGTTGGGGTTCTGATTGGCCAGGAACGTCCCGATGTTGGGGTAGTTCAGGCCGATGCCCCAGTTCCCATTGGGCAAGCCGAACACCGTCGGCTCCTTCACGTCCGGACAATTGTAGATCTTCCCGTCGCCCCCGGTGTAGCGACTGAGCGTATCCGGCCAGTGCGTGCCCACGCCGCCGGGGAGCAACGCGTTGGCCGGTGGCGTGAACCCCGACGTCAACTGCGGGAAATACCCCTCATTGTCATCCACGTAGAGCTTCAGCCCAATGCCCAACTGCCGCGAGTTGTTCGCGCACTTCGTCGCATTGGCCTTCGCCTTCGCCTTCGCCAACGCCGGCAACAGCATCCCCGCCAGGATCGCGATGATCGCAATGACGACGAGCAATTCGATCAGGGTAAAGGCGCGACACGCTTGGGGCCGGGGCTGAAGAGACTTCATGGCAGCGGTTGGTTCGGGCTGCGCCCAACCTAGCGGGTCGCCGCGCCCGGTCAAACTCCTTGTTGCAAATCTCCTGTCCCGCTCCGCCGCCCGCCCCTATCCTGCCGCCCATGTCGCTGCCCGCGGACTACCACATGCACACGCCGCTCTGCCGCCACGCCGTCGGCGAGCCGGTGGAATACGCCGCGCACGCCCTCGCCATCGGCCTCACGGAGATCGGCTTCAGCGACCACTCCCCGATGCGCCGCGATGACTTCGACAACTGGCGCATGGCCGCCAGCCAGCTCGACGAGTATGTGGAGAAAGTCCGCCGCGCCCAACGCGAGTTCCCCCAGCTCACCATCCGGCTCGCCCTCGAAGTGGACTACCTGCCCGGGCACGAGGACTGGATTCGCGAGCTGGCCGCGCGGCACCCGTGGGACTACCTCATCGGCTCCGTCCACTACGTCTCGGACGCGTGGGACGTGGACAACCCGGAGAAGCTCTCCCAGTGGAAGACCCGCGACCCCTTCGCCGTGTGGACCACCTACTTCGAGCGCCTGACCATGGCGGCGGCCAGCGGCCTCTTCGAGATCATCGGCCACGCGGACCTGCCCAAGAAGTTCAAGTATTACCCCGACCGCGACTGCTCGCGGATGTTCGACACCTTCCTCCGCGCGGCCAAGGCCAGCGGCACCGCCATCGAGCTGAACACCGCCGGGCTGCGCAAGGACTGCCGGGAGATCTACCCCAGCCGTTTCTTCCTCCAGCGCGCCTATCAGGTGGGCGTGCCCATCACCTTCGGCTCCGACGCGCACGCGCCGGGCGACGTGGGGGCGGACTGGGCCAAGGCGCTCCAACTCGCCACCGCCGTGGGCTACACGCACTGGTGCCGCTTCACCCAACGCCAGTGCGCGGTGGTGGCGCTGTAGGTGCCGGTAACGGCCAAAGCAGCAGCGCCGGACGGTGTCCATTAGCAGCGCCGATGGCAACCGCGACGGCCCGCTGGCGTCCGCTGCTGCGCAAGGTTATCCGTCAAGCTCCTCACCTTCTGGTGATGATGCGAGTAACCTCTGCCAGGGTGTCATAACCCAAGCCGAAACCACCATAGCGCTTGGGGCGTAGCAAACGATGTAATTGTGTTTCGAAAATCGCATCCTTGAGTTTTCCGGGATAGACACCAACCCGATCTGCTTCAAATAGTGTCTCTTCGGCAATCTGCCCGATATATTCAGCACGTTTAATGGCTTCTTCATGTGTTAACGTCATGCATTTG
>RFVF01000106.1 GCA_009922615.1 Pseudomonadota bacterium | reverse complement strand
ATCATTGTGCCATTGTCGTCGTAACTGAATTTGATTGGATTTACGCCAACAGATACAGCGTCAATAACGCCGTCATTGGCCAGCGTTAACGCTTCGTCGCCCAATCGTGTGGCGCTGATTTTGGCTGTGAACATCATGCCTTGTGGTGTGTCTACGCGTTCAACCAATTTGCCAATAATTTGGGTCGAATCGTGTTGCATAAACAGTTTTGGGTCGCGGCCCGTGACTGGTAACGACCCTTGCAAAAATCGTACCCGTGTTCCGTCTGAAACTGTTGCTGTTTCGTCGTAGGTAACTGCGACACCGCTGATTGATCGGCGCGGCATTCCATCTGCCGCTGCCGCATCAACCGTGATCTGTGAGGGGACTAATTTGATCATGATGGCAATACTACACTTTCCGTTTGAGGTGTTTTGCGCATTTCGTCCATTGAGTATTCACCTTTCAAATATTCTTCAACATCAAATTCGACATAGGTGCCGTTAGGTAGCACATTGTTTTGGCTGAGTGTGCCAGCGATGCAATCCGCATAAGCGCGAACACCGAAGGTCCACAAATCCATGCGTGATTCGGCTGACGACTGGTACGAATACGACCCGACGCTGATGCCTGCCAAATATGGCGGAATGTTGCACAATCGGGCCATTTCCATAGCCTGAAATTCAGCGCTATCGATCAACAGCATTTTGTCAGGTGATGTCAATGTTTCTGTGTAGGTCACAAATTCGTTTAATGCGGCTGTTTGGTTTGTTTCGCGTGCCGCGTTAAATGATGCCGCCAGGTCTGCAAGTTCTTGTGCGCTTAACGGTTCGCCGCCTGTTTGTCGAAGTACGCCAGCAGGAATGGCCGATGATGCGTTTCTGTAGCGTGCGTTTTCTAGTTTTAACGCTGTTGCGACGGCTTGTTCCGACATGTAAATGATGCCCTGTATTGGCGACAAAAATTGGATCACATCGTCAGGATTTAATTCTGCGCCTTGAAACATGATTTGTTTTGATGGTGCAAACCAAACTGGCCCTGATTGATCCAATGTTTGAATCATCGCAGCAGGTATTCGTGTAAACGCTGTTGGATAGTTATCAGCCGTTCTCGCAGTCACATAGAGGAAGGCCCGACCCATGAAAAATAAATCGTCCAGTAACCAGGCGAGTGTAAATGAATTGGGCACACTTGGGAATAATATTGGCCGATCATTTGCGCGCCACCATTGTTCACGCTATTTGTGTAGTAACTAGCGGAACCAGCAGCAGCCGCTTTTTGTGGTTGCGGCGATATTGCGGCCTTGCTAACTGTGCGATTAAAAATGCCCATGCGCTAAGTATGCCACCAAACTATTTGACCGTTGTGTATAGGCGACCGCCAAGCATCAACCGAGAAAGTAAGGCACTCGACGGCCGCCCGACGAAATACTAGCCATTCGCAACAACAATCATTGGTTTCCCTGTTGTGGTTGGTCGTGATGCCAGCGCCGCTGACCACACTAGACAACGCGCTAATTCGATTGGGCCTGGTGATCGTTGCGACGATAACGCGATGCTGTTCTGTGACCGTACTGCGACCGCACGCTGGACATGTTCAGCCAGCATTGTTTCGCCTGTGTGCCACAACAGTTTTTCGTGAATCATTGATCTTATGCGAGGCGTAAATTTTAGGATTTCTGCATATCCGACGACAATGCGGCGACGCTCTAATGCGGTCGGCCAATGAATGTCGATTGATGGACTAATCGCAAATTTGACTGTTAAATCTTTAGCAATTTGATTGACTTCGTTCAACATTTGATCGTAGGTATCGGCAACAAATGCGACCGTGACGATTGTGCGACGATCGGGCAACACAACTGATCTGACACCGAAATAGCGTTCGTCTGTTAATGATGATTCGATGGCGACAACACCGCCAGCAGGTATCGGATCGGCATATTCCAGTTCTGTCCAAATTCCAGGTTGAATCCAAGATTTGTCGCTGGCGACCCACAAATTACACGATGCCCTTAAGAAGCTTATGCGGTCAGGATTTTCGGATTCTGCTGCAATCGTTTTCATGTCCAATGTCGTGCCCAACGCAGGATTCGCATACGGCCAAGCCTGTGGATTCATTGGTGATAAATCTGGCGGCGGCGACCATTCCGCAAAATAAAGCGTTGACGGTTCATGTTTATCGATCTGTCGCAATCCTTGTTCACGCCAACGCAACATCGCGGTTGATGCTTCCGTTCCAGCGGTAGACCACATAGACAACAATGGTGATCGCTGTGCGCGTTGCGCTGGCAACAAACCGCCATCGACTACTTCGCGGTTGATGTCCCAACATTCGTCAGCCACGATCAGGCTAGCTGACATGCCGTGCCCAACCGAATTGTTGGCGGCTCGAATAAACCAACGCGACCCATCAGGTAAAGTGACACTATTGCGGCCATAACTCGACATCAGTTTTGCGTTAAAATGTTTTTGCAAAATCGGTGCCAAATAATCGTAAAGCATCACCGCCAAATCAAGCCTGTGTGCCGTCGACAAAACCGTTTGCGGTTTATCACGCACACTCGACATTGAAGTCAGCCACCAACCAACCAACGCAGCCAACGCAACGGTTTTACCGTTCTGTCGCGCAGTTGAAACCAAAGAATATCGATGCACCAAATCACCATCATCACCAAACGCCAACTGACCATCTAAAACACGCCGCTGCCAATCCATCAAATCCATATTCAGGTATTGGGCAGACCATTCAGCCACCTCAGACCCGAACGATCCAGCATGATCCGCCACCATCGTTTCCAATCGCGGCTGGGCATGGCCAATCAGCGCCAGTTCAGGCTGGTCATTTGCGATAGAGAAGGATTGGGTCGGGGACATTTCGGTTCGCGTATAAAAAAACGGTTTTGATTTTTTTATTTCGATTCCGTTATCGCGTAAGGCTTCGGCGCGTGCGTGCCCTCGCATGTTTGCTTTTGCGCTTGAATATAAATGTGCGCGTGTGTTGTTGCATTTAGCGCATGATGGCACCAGGTTTTCTAGTTCGTGTCCGCCGCCTCTGTCTACTTCGATTAGGTGATCTGCTTGTGTGGCTGGTTGTGTTCCGCACCAGTGGCATAGTGGATTGCCTTGGAGTATCACCTGCCTATTTTTCAGGTACCGCCCGTCTTTGTGTGCAAGACTCATAATGCGCTGGCGCGCGCTGTCGCGCTTGCCCTCAGTTTGTTAACGCTGGCCATGTTGTCAACTTTATGTTTGTGGTTTGTTTTCGGTATGTCAATTATTGTTGCTGTGATGTAAGCCTAATGCGAAATGCCCGCCCACTCGTTGCCTCACCGAGTACCCACTACATTTCGAATTGTTGCCCGATCATGTGTCACCACATAGATCGTCTACCCTCGTTGCCGAGTGTTCCACCAACCGCGCTGCAAAACGCTTAGGTCTATTGTGCCCGTAATTAGTTATCTTTAGAACTTTTAACAAATATGCGATCAGAATAGTTTGTGGCTGACCAACGCAAATGTTTTTCAATGTCGTCCTTGCCAATGAAATCAGGCATCGCGAACAACACATTTAACGCACGCAAAATCTGTATTAGTTGTTCAACATCGGTCATTTTGGTTCGCTTGCTTTCAACGCATCGATTACCTTCGAAATGTCTTGTTTGGTTAGATCGCTTGTTGTGTTTATTTCGCGACCCAAAGTAGCAGAACAAAATGTTTTCAAATCATCACCTTTAAGGCCCTGACCATTTGCCAGCGCACGCATCATTCCCATCTGTTTAGGTGTCGGATATTCGCGTGGTTTTTCCTCAGGGAACGGCACTTCGACATCATGTAATTGCACAACTGGCGCTATTGGTTGGCGTGATTGTGCAGCCATAACTTCGTCACGCGATGCAAGCGCCTTGTTAGCGCCAATGCCTGCGTAAGCCAACGCACGGCCAACCGCTGATGTATACCCGACTTCCGATTCACTGAATTTTGTGTATGGTGTGCGGCCTGGATATATTTCGCATGCTGACGCGATCACTGGTATCGGGTCATCAGGATTACGCCAAATCGTGACTGTGCATCGAATGAAACAGGATTTGTCAGGCATTTCGATCACTTCGCGCGCTGTTTCTTGTATACGCATTTCAGGCCAGCGTTCAAACGCTATTTTTAGCCGTGTCGCAACATCGACATAGTTGTCCATGAAATTTTGCGTCATGCCAACACCAGCCGTTCGCGCAACGATTTCATGTCATGCAAATCGGATTGTGGAATCCACCAAGATTCTTTGCGTACTTTTGGTGTTGTGCGCCAATATTTATCTAAACGACAATCAATAAGATCACGCCAGCCGCAAATCGTCACCGATGGTTCATTCAAATCAACGGTTGTGAACACATAAGCGCCAGGTTTGTTGTCGTATTCGTACACGATTAAATGGCCGCGTTCATGTAACGATGACCGCACTTCGACACAATTGCCAACATCAAATCTTTTAGCGTCTGGTTCGGTCGCATAGTTGTATTCGACACCTAAAAATTTTGCGACTGCAAGTTCACTTAAAATGCTTTGCCAGTCTTTGTTCGGGTCGGTCGGGCAAACTGTGCGATCTGTTCGCACTTTGTATTTGTCGTTGAATTCGTTGCGACCATCTAAACAGTTGCGTGATGCAATTAGTTCATCGTCGGTAAATGTGAACAAATATTTGCTAATTGGCACGATGCACCTGATTTTCTAAACGCTGAATTTCTGTTGATTGATAATTGTTGCGTTCTTGCAAAGATCGAATGTCACGATCACGCGCGGCCAATGCTTCGCGCAGATCGGTGATGATGCTGCACAAGTATTTGATTTCAATGCGCGCCTGGTTGCATGTGTCGATTAAATCTGAATCGTCTAGCGCGTTTGAATCGTCAATGATCCATTGCAATTTTCTTAATGTGCTACGTGCTGCCAATTCGTGCGGTTGCACTAACGGCACTTTTTGACTTGTGATGTCTTGCATCACTTGCATTAGTGCTTTGAATTGTGCGTCAGTTCTTGGGTCGATGTTCTCGGTCATCTTTAGCCTTTCGTTTGTTGGTGACTGACATTATCAGGTAGGTGTACGCGGTTAAGACACTTGCCAAAAACAGATGTTTTAAAGTGACCATGCGCGCCAGCCTTCGCTATATCGATAAATGGCCAACGCTGAACGCAAATTGTGTTCTAAATTGAACAAATCGTTACATGTTCTGATTAGGCCATGTGCCTGCAAATATCCGTTCGGCCAATAACGCGATGGTTTGCACCAAAATTGATTGATTTGCATAACACCATTTGATCCGCCATTTGGGTCGGTTGCGTTGAATGCGTCAGGTTGGCATCGTGATTCACGATAAGCGACTGCCACAACCGTTGCTAGTTCATTTTCGGGAAATCCGACATGTTTAGCCATGTTGAACACCGCGCCACACGCGTCAGGTTGCGTTATAAGCGTAGTTTGAACGGTTGTGGTAGGTAATGGCGCAGGCTGTTCTAGACCCTGCCAAACCATGATCGGCGCTGGTTGTATTTCATGTGCAGTTGGCGCTGGCGGTTTTGTCAACATAAATATTGACATGGCGCTAATGAATAGCGATACGGCTAGTTTGCTGATGAGTGTCATAAACGACCTACTTTCTCGGTAGGTCATTTACCTTACACGACTGGCGGCGCTGATTGTGGCAATGCCCCAAAAACCGTTAACCAACGCTGTTTTGCGATGATCGGGTCGTTAGCGATATGTGGGTCAATCTCTATGTGATACCAGTCGCCTTGTTCGACTGACGGTAGCGGTTGCCATGTGCCCCGATCACATTTCCACGACCGTTGCAACGCGTAGTCAATCACAAGTTGTATGCCTAAATGATTTGCGTTTTCTAAACATTTGACAATAAACGCCAACGAGACTTTGCGGCCGTCTTGCATACCCAATTTTTTTTGTGCCAGCCAACGATACGACAAATCCATTGCTAAACCGCGCGCATGGTTGCTGATCGTGCCTGGTCGGTTGCGTACATCGCGTACGACCCATGTGCCGTTGTTCCACAAACTGCCGTTGCTGTGTTGGCAGGCAAGCGTCGCCCATTTTGTTGTGCCAACCAACGGTGATTTAACGACTGGTTGTGCCGTGATTGTGTACGGCCTATTCGACATCGTTAATTTCTTGTTGTTTGCTGTTTTTTATGCCGTTTGACGCGACAAGACCTGACAACGTGCCGGTCAAAAACACGACAATAGTTGACATCAAATCTATAAACGCTGCGTCGTTTGGTGATTGCTCAAGCGGTTGCGATACAAATAGCAAACCCCAAATCATGCCTAACACGATCAGGCTAAACACGATTGCTAGTAGCACGCCAACTGTTACGACCATGCGTGCGTGTAGTTCGTTAGCGCTGTATCTGTATCGGCTCACGGAGTTACGCCACATCGGTCAGGCACGTTGCAAATCACGTTGCGTGTGCGTGCTTTTTCTTGTTGTGTGTTGTCGCGTGTTGTTTCGCAAGCGGTAGCCACAATTAGTAATGCCAAACTAGCCAAGTAGTGCGTTTGCTTCATCTGCGGTTAATCCAAGTTTGTCAAGTACCGCTTGGCGTGCTGCCTGTTTAGCGATTTGTGCTGCGGCGTGCGCTGCGGCGTCTTTTGTTGCTTGTTCGCGTTCGGCAAGTTCAGCATCAGTCAACTCAACTGTGTTGACTTCGCCTGTAATTGCGTCATGTATGGTGCGTAGGTTGCTCATATAGTCCTAACTGTTTGCATATCCGTAAACTTTGTACGTGCCGGCAAGCGTTGACGATGCCGGGAATATTGTAAAACCGTCAAAACTTGTAGTCGATTTGTGAACACCCGAAATAAAACCAAGCAAAACAATCTGGTCATCAAAAAAACAGCCCGGGCCGTAGTTAGTGTTTTTGGCTGCAAACGGGTTAAAAATGTCAAATGCAAAACTTTGACCGTTTGTGTAGTTGTTAAATGACCCTAAACCAAATTGTGTTGTGTCACGACCTACGCCGCCGCTAGCCGTTGCGCCTGTTGACGTGTTTTGTTGCAAGTTAGAAAACGAATAGAGGGAATTGCTGTCGTCGCTTCCGCTTGCTCGCATACGCATACGCACTTGCACGTTTGTGCCGCTTACAAGACTGTTAAAAACAAGTTTGTAATTTGTGTAAGTTGCGCTAAAACAATTGTTGACTGATGTTGTGTCGGTGATTGTGCCGCCTGTAATAAACACAAGACCGCTTGACACGCTCGGAATAGTTACTGCTGACGGAAAATAAATCGCTGCGCTCGCACTTGTAAAATAGAGTGTGCCGCTGCCGTACTGCGGTATAGCCAACGGCCCAGCGCTCGACACGGTAGCCGTACCGGCTGTAACCGTTGTTACGCCTGCACCAATGTTTTGCAAATAAAGTGTGTCGCCTGCGCTAAACAAACTTGTGTTTACCGTGATCGTTGTTGCGCCTGCCGCGTTCATTACAACGCGTGTGCCTTTGTCGGCTGCAACTAAAACGTACGACACGGTTTTGGTGCTGACGGTTTGGTTGTAATCGTTCGCCTGCAAACTGTTCATTTGCGCAGCCGTTAAAACCTGACCGCTGGTAAATGTTTGTATTGCCATAAGTGTCCTTTACATTACCCTAAAACATTTGTCGAATCTATGATGCCATAGGTCAGATCATCTAAAATTAGTTCATAAACTATGGTTGTTGGTGCGGTGAAATACATTACCGAATGGCCGTTGTTGACCGTAATGGTGTGCTCTATGCCTTCGACGCTTAGTTCCTGCGCTAATTCTGTTGTACCTGCACCGCTTGCAAAAGTCTTTTGAATGGTGATTGTGTCGCCTATGTCGACTATGGCGATTGTGTCGCGCTGCGCTGTTGTCAGTTTGTTTAGGTTGGTTCCAACGGCTGTGTAGCGTGCCTCAGGTTCAGGTGATAATAGATAGTTGGCCAGCGCCAGCGCTGCTGTGTCGTTGTGTAACAGCGAATCCGTGATGCTGGTTGTTTGTATGAAATATTTTGCTTGGCTGGCTGCGTCGTCTGCGATTTGTTGGTTTCCGCCAACAATGGCGACCGCTGCCCGATTGATGACCTGATCCGCTTCAAATGATACGCCTAACGAATCAAACGGTATATTTGTGCCGTCATCATGAAAATCTGCAACTGATGCGCTAAGAGTGTTCCCGATTCGTGGCTGGAATGTTAGATCGCCGTCACGGGACATGAACAATCTGCCTTGTTCAGCGGTGTTGATCCGTGTGCAGTATTCAAGAACATTTGTGCCTGCTGGAACTGTAAACGCTGCTGAGCCGCCAAGTGTTTGTGTTCCTGTGTCAATATCGCGTTGCGCTATCGGGAAATCAACTTCGGGCAAATCCAAAACTGCTGACAGTCGAACATTTGACAATTCCTCTGACACATTAAATTCGTCCATATAGGTTTGGGCCAACAAATAAAAATCGTCCGCACAATAAACAGTTACCGTGTCCAAACCACCCAGCGCGAAATTGTAGTCATAGTTAACGATGTAGCCTTTAAACAAATATTCTTTGACATTGATTGCTGAATAGCGTGCTAGTCGCACTTTTCGCATTGGTGCTAAACCTGGTTGCGCTGTTGACGGATCAAAATAGGGACTAAGCGAATCAAACGGATTAAAAATTCCAGTCGTATCCAGCATGTTCAGCACCATTGTTCCTGCGCTGAATTGGTCGCCTTGATCGCGTCTGCCGCGTTTCACGCTGATCGAATTGATGCCTGTTGTTACATCAGCAAAATTGGTTGTGCCGTCCAAAACATAGGTTGTGTTGTCTAGTACGCCTTGCACCGCGTCATCAAGTGTGAACGCGTCTTGAACGAATCCTGTGTCAATTTCTAGGCTGTAATTACCAGCGCCAACAATCGCTGTGCCTGCCATTATGCGACCTGAATTTGTGCTGGGCCTGCTGACCTGTTGTATGCGCGAATGGCATTGACTACTGCTTGGCCGATTTCGGCGCTAGTCGATAAACCGCCACTAACATTAATTGTCACATTTCCCATGCCGCCACCACGACCCAACGGCACTACCGCTTCAGGCCCTTTTTCACCAATCAGCGCCAGCGTTGGCGATGTAACTATTCCACCTTCGGCCAACATCGGTATTTTTGGCACTTCAAAACCTTTTCCACCAAAACCTGGTACCCAATCAGGAAATTTGAACGCCAATTTGCCAATAGTGCTATTCCACAGTTTGGCAATCGCATTAAAAATTGATCGATAAATGTTTAAAACACCTGAAATGTAATCCTTTAAAAAATCTAAACTGGCCGTCACGCCATCTTTAATAAAACTGAACACCGCGTCGACTGTTTCGCGCACGACATCAAATTTTTTGTACAGCACAACCAGCGCCGCAACGAACGCAACAATGCCCAAAATGACTAGCGCAATCGGATTGGCTGACATAACAAAATTGAACGCGGCCTGCGCGCCTGTGGCGATTTGTGTGGCGATAGTCCAGGCTTTAATGGCAACATTGGCAACTACGATGGCGGCCGCAAAACCGCCAATCACGCCAGCAATAATTAAAAATGTTGTCGTGTTTTCTTGTGCCCATTCCGCCATCGGTTCTAACAATTCCAACAGTTTTTGCAACACGGGCAACAACGCCATTCCAATCGATTCTTTAGTTTCGTCCATCGCTATTTTCATGCCAGCCATACGGCCCTCGAATGACATCGCCGCTGTTGTCGCAGCACCGCCAAACGATGTCGCCAACGCATCAGTAATTTCTTGCATGCTTGATTCAGAATCAATCACACCTTTTAGCGACGGGTCTAATTTGGTTAGCGCTGCAGTTGACCCGTTGTACGCTTTGCCTAATGCCAGCGTGACCGTTTCTAAATCTTTGCCTGTTGCCGCGCTGATGTCTAACGCGGTGTTCATCAAATCTTGTGCAGCCTCAACCGATCCAGTCGACCTAACTAGATTTGACATCGCTGGCCTCAACTGGTCATCAGCGACCGCAAACGCGCGTGACATGCCCGAAATAAAATCCTCATTGGCGGCGATTGCTTCCTCAGTAGCGCCAGCGCTGGTTCGTAACTGTTGCGCTAAAAGTTCCTGCGCTTTTTGATCCTCAGCAGCCGATTTGGTTGCCAAACCTAAACCTGTTGCCAAACCACCCAAAACACCGATTGCAGGCAACATCGCTTTTTTTAACGCAAACGCAGATTTAGCGCCAGCGCCTTCCAACTGTTTAAATTCGGCCATCGCCTTTGATATGCCTTTGCCATCAAATTCGGTGACAATAGGTATGGATACAGCCATTAGTTCAATTCCTTTTGCACGCGTTCCATTAGTCGATCAATTAATGTTTCGACTTCGCCTTCAACTTGGTTTTTGTTTCGTTCCCATGCTGGCCATACAAATCGTGATGCGGTGCCATATTTGGCGCTTAAACTTTGCACCATTTGACCGCCTTGTCGTGTTGGCACTTTGCCTTTTCCTGACATGTCCAACAATGCCGCGCTAGGGCCTGTGTAACGCACAAAGAATGTCGCCAGGTTTGTTGACGCGCCACGAAATTCTCTGACTTTTTTGCCTGATACACCTGACGCAACTTTGTTTTGTTTGTCGTCGTACGGAAACATTTGGAAACCTGACGCTGTTGTCCATTTGCGCGCCATGCCTGATAGCGGTGCGGATTTAGGCAATTTTGCTTTGATGTCGTTTGTGACTGGTGCGGTGATCTGTTTGAAATCTTTTGTTAGATCGCGGCGCGCTTGTTTGTCGATGCTGTTCAAGACGCGCAACGCATCTTTGACACCGACAACGGTTGTGCTTGCGCTAATGCTGTCAGCCATTTCGGGCCTTGCGTTCTTTGTTTATTAATTCAATGACCGTGTTCATATCGTCGATTTCAAACGATATTTCAGCAGGCCAAAAACCAGTCGCCACAAGTATCTGCGCTAATCCGTAGCGGTATGAACCGCGTCTACTTTTGGGTCATTGACCGCCTTAGGCAAACAAGACTTTAACGATTGCGTTCCCATAGAACAGTTGTGAACAATGTTGTTTCGACTGTGATTGGATCGCTTCCGTCTAGGAATTGCACTTCTAGTGATAATTGCATTATTTGCCTTTCTCGGTACAGCCTTTATAAGATTGGCTTGTTTTGTTAGTTTTCAGCGGCCAATGCCGCGCGATCATGCGACCGCTTTAGTCAATACGCCGCCAGTAAATGTCAGTGTGATTGTTGACAGTTCGCCAAGTGATGCGTTGATTGGTGTGTGCGATTCAAGGTAGGCGCCTGTCAGTGTGTAGATCGGATTTGTTGCCGATGCGGCACCTGTTGCTGGTGCAAGCACAATGTTTGTCGTGATGCCAACCAAACCGTAAATTGTGGCCTCAGTTTCGCTGCCTGCGTAGGATTGATACAGTTCAATTTCGACGCTGTTGTTTTGCAAAGATGTCACGGTTGATGCACCATATTTGCGTGCTGTGTCACCGAAGGCGGTTGTTTCTAGTTGTTCGTAAACATAGTTTAATGTTGCGCTGGTGCATTGGTCGCGCAAATCAACGCTGTTGATGGTCACATTCGGATTTGATAGATAAACGCTGGTTGCCATGTTTTATTCCTTTTCGTTTGTGTCTTTAGTTTTAGCAGGTTTTTTGACGGTCTGTGTGGATATATGGCCGCCTTCGACTAGCGCTTCAATGTTTACGCCATCTAGATCGGCGCTGGTAACGACATCGCCAGGTTTAAAACCTGCGAGTCTTGCCGATGTAACTATGTAATTTGCCATGTTTGTTTCCTATGCCGTTTGTGCTTGAACATTTGCGGTCACTTCGTAACTTGGATATTCAACGCCGCCTATAAGCGTACTAGTCGGCCTGCCATCGGTAACGGCAATATTGGCCGTTAGTACCTTCGACATGATGTTGAGTAGCGATCTTTGTGCATCTAGGTTCGCTGGCCCTAGCGTGATGATTTTGACGGGAAACATTAATTTGACGATGTTGTAGTTCCAAGCATCAAAAGATGGCGCGTCTATGAACACGCATGGCGGCACAAGGTTTCTAGGGTCATTTACTACCTGTAGGCCGCTGACGGCTGTCAGCGTGGCTGTTAGATCGTCTAGCGCTAATTTGACATCTTGGCTTGGCACAGTTGTCAGGCTGTCAAAATATCCGACTTCCTGCCTGCGGCGATAACAAAAAGAATTCGATGCCGCTGCACAAATTGTTAGAAATGTTGTGTCGCCTGCGGTTGCTGTTCCTATGCCGATCCAATCCTCAATGTCTGTTGCTGTAATCCATGTGCAGACCTGCGTATAGGTAACAACACCTGAATAATCTGCGACAAATTCAACTGCTGTGCCTGTGCATGCGTACAGCAGTTGATTTGGTACGGCAACATTTGTGTTGTATAAAAATTCACCAGTTTCACCGTCAACGCCTTCGAATTGGTATTGCGGTAACGCTAAAACTGTAAATGTTCCAGTGAATGGTGCTGCTAAACCTGAAACCGTTATTGATTCGCCTAATGCGATCTCTGACGGTTCAAGTGTAGAAATGCACGCATAATTGTCTAGCAGTTGTTTCGTGGCTGTTTTATAGGTTGCCATAGGCGGTTTGGCCGCCTACGACTAAGCCAGCGCTAGTTTTTGCAGGAACGCAGATTTTGCTACGAATGTTGCAAAATAGCCGTAGTAACTGAATGTGCGGCTGAGTGTCGATGGTACTTCTACCGAAACGATGCCTTTTTGCTGTTCGTAAACTTCATAACCTGGCGCGTATGCAACAATCATTGTGTTTGATGCAAAATTGTTGTCAACAATCAAAGTCAAACCAAGTGGATTCAACGATGAGTACGACAAGTCTGCGCCTGCTGTACCGATTGAATTTTGGCTGATGACATTGTTGCCGTTAATTGCAGGGAACAATGGACGCTTCGAATTGTCTAACTGGCGGCCAAGCAATTCCCAAACATTTGGCGACACAAACAAATGCGTCGGGAAATAGTTTGAAATGCTTGCGATGTTTACCGCGCAACCATAAAGCGCTGTCATCAATGATGACGGATCGGTTTGGTTGACTGTCCATGTCACACCTGAAACTGTGCCGCCTGAAACCATGTTGTCGGCTGCGATGTTGTCAGTTGCAATCAGGTATTCGCCAGCCAAGTCATTCAAAACTAAATTCATGGCTGCTGGATCGGTGAAATCCATGTCCTGATATGTCATTGTGACTTGACCAGCAACGGTTGTTTTTGTAACTACGTTGCTTGCGATCACCATTGTTGTCGCTGATGCTGCCGAACCTTCGGTTTGTGTGTTGGCCGATGTGTGCGTGGTGATCGTTGGTCGAATAAATGTTTTGCTTGGTGTGTTTGGCATAGAGCGTGCGCCTAATGCTGAAACAACTGGACGCACAAAATTTAAATCTTGAAATAGTGGCCCAAGAACTGGAACTGGCAACAAACCAGGTGTGTCAATTGTAAGAATGTCGCCTGCTGCTGCTTGCAATGCTGTTTGTTGTTTGCTTAATGCTGCTTTGTAGGCTTCGTTGACTTTGCGGAATGTATCGCCGCCAATGTGCATCGCGGCAAGATAATCGGCTGCTGATGGCATTTTAAATTCTTGTTTTGGTTGTGCCCAAAGTTTCTCAACAGTTGCGGCTGCTGCTTCGACTACTGGTGCTTCAATTTTTTCGGTCATGTCTGTTTCCTTTGTTGTGTCTTGTTCTGATTGTATAGCAGGTTCTGCTGGTGTTTCGTGGATAGTCTCGTCGGCTGGTTTGCTGGCCGCGACCCGTTCAATTAATGCGCCGCTAAATGCGCCTTGACTGAC
>RFVF01000105.1 GCA_009922615.1 Pseudomonadota bacterium | reverse complement strand
GCTGCGCTGACGAATGCATCCACTGATTTGGCGGTGTTGGTGGTGGCGGCGACGGGCCAGGACGCGGCGCTGCCGGCCATCCGGCAGGCCCTTGATTTTCTGGGCACGCCTTACACGGTGCACATTGCCAGCGCCCAGCCCGGCGCCCTCACCGCGGACAAGCTGGCCAGCGGCACCCACGGCTTCTACACCGCCGTGATGCTCACCGACGCCGCCCTGGCCTTCAGCCCCGACGGCGTCACCTGGAGTTCGGCCCTGTCCGCCTCCGAGTGGGCCGTCCTCAACCAATACGAGGCCGACTTCGCCGTGCGTCAGGTCAACTGGAGCGGCTACCCCACGCCCGACACCGGCTTCAACTGGCCCACCGCCGCCTTCGACTCCACCGCCAACCCCGCCCTGGGCACCTGGAGCGCCGCCGCCAAGGCCTCCTTCCCCTACCTCGTCACCACCAACCAGTTCGCCATCTCCAACGTCTGGACCTATCTGGCCACCCCGCTGGACACCAACACCACCCCCTGGCTCACGGACGCGCAGGGCAACGCCCTCATCGCCGTCAAGAAGACCACCGACGGCCGCGAGGTCCTCTCGCTGACCTTCGACAACGCCCCCTGGCTCACCCACAGCACGGTGCTGGCGCACGGCCTGGTCAACTGGGCCAGCAAAGGCCTCTTTCTGGGCGAGCGCCACACCTACCTCAGCGCGCAGGTGGACGACGTCTTCCTGGCCGACGAGATGTGGGCCGGCGGCGAATATCGCCAGACGGCCAACGACTGGCAGGCGGTGATCAACTGGCAGAAAGCCTTCAACACCCGCACCCTGGGCAAGAACTTCCGCTACGACATGGCCTTCAACGGGCTGGGCACCGTGGCCGGCGAATATCCCAACGACGACCTCACCCCCTTCGTGAAGACCAGCGGCAAGAGCATGTTCAAGTGGATCAGCCACACCTACGACCACCCGATGCTGGACGACCTCACCTACGCCCAGTCCCTGAGCGAGATCACGCAGAACAACAAGGTGGCCGGCGGCCTGGGCCTGCCCAACTACAGCAAGCTCAACATGGTCACCCCCAACGTCAGCGGCCTCTCCAACGTCTTGTTCCTGCAAGCCGCCTTTGACGCCGGCATCCGCTACCTGGTCAGCGACACCTCCATCCCCACGCAACGCCCGCCCAGCCCCAACGTGGGCATCCCCAACTGGTTCGACCCCCGCATCCTGTTGGTGCCCCGGCACGCCTGCAACCTCTACTACAACGTCAGCACGCCCGCCGAGTGGGTGAGCGAATACAACAGCATCTACCACGCCTACTGGGGCCGCGACCTGAGCTACGCCGAGATCCTGGACAACCAGGCCGAGCTGCTCCTGGGCTTCCTGCTCAAGGGCGACGTCAGCCCGGTGATGTTCCACCAGCCCAACCTGCGCAACTACGACGGCGCGGGCCGCACCTTGCTGGGCGACCTGCTCACCGCCGTGGCGGACAAGTATGAGAAGCTCTACAACTTCCCGGCACTCTCCCCGACGATGGACAGCCTGGCCAACACCTTGAAGCAACGCATGGCCTACAACGCCAGCGGCGTGACGGCCACCCGCAACGCGGACAACACCGTGACCTTGACCGTGCAAAACGCGGCGCGCATCCCGGTCACGGGTCTGGTCAACGGCGGTGTGGTCAGCTACACCGGCAGCGCCGCCCCGGCGATCACGGCGGAGACCTACGCCGGTCAGCGCATCACCTATGTTACCCTCGCCGCCGGCCAGAGCGTGACGGTCAAGAAACTGTGAGCCGAGGCCGAGGCTGAGAGATGAAAGTTGAGAGACCTGAAACCCCAAACCCTCTGACTTGAACGTGGCCCAGAAACGATGAAACAAACGCCGGCCGCCCCTCGCCTGCCAGTGAGGGACCGGCTGGCCGTGGAGCGCAGGGCGCTCCCCACCCGCTCGCCCCCGGCCCGATGAACGTGGCTGTGAACCGGCCCGGAGGCGCAGCCAGAACCAGACCCACCCCGGCGGCGCGGGAACCCTTCACCCCTGCGCCGCCGGGCGTTTGCGGCGGGAATCAGGACAGCAAGAAAGGCAGGCAACACGCCCCCCCTCATGGCCCCTTTTCCGCCTCCCTGTTTTCCTGTTCGCTCGATAAATATCCAGTTAGCCGCTGCCCGAACTTGCCGGTTGTCACACGCCGTGGCTTCGCTAACCTTCGGCTATGAAACCATTGAATTTGATGCTGCTCGGTGTGCTGCTCGCGCTCCCGGCCCGCGCCGACTTCAAAGCGGATGTCGCCGCCATCCGCCAAGTCGCCGGTGAGGGGAAGGGCAACGCGGCTGCAGGCACCGCGTGGCAGTCGCTCGCCAAGGGCGACGCGGCGACGCTCGTGTCGCTCCTAGCCGCGATGGACGACGCGAATGACTTCGCCGCGAACTACCTCCGGTCCGCCGTGGACGCCATTGTAGACCGCGAGCTGACTGCGGGGCGCAAGTTGCCGCAGGCCGAACTGGAAAAATTCCTCGCCGACACGAAGCACAATCCCCGCGCACGCCGGCTGGCTTACGAGCTGATTGCCCGCGTGTCGCCCGCCACCGGCGAGAAGTTGTTGCCCACGTTCCTCAACGACCCGAGCGTCGAGCTGCGGCGTGACGCCGTGCAGCGGCTGATTGACGCGGCGGACAAGGCGCTTGCGGCGCAGGACAAGGCTGCGGCCACCAAGGAGTTTTCCCAAGCGCTGACCTACGCGCGCGACGAGGCGCAGATCAAGAAGGTCGCCGGCGAGCTGCGGAAGCTCGGGCAGGAGGTGGACTTGCCGCGGCACTTCGGCTTCCTCACGCACTGGAAGCTCATCGGCGCGTTCGACAACACCAAGCTCGTCGGATTCAACACCGCGTATCCGCCGGAGCAGGCGGTGGACCTCGCGGCGATTTACGACGGCAAGCTGGAGAAGGCCCGCTGGGTGGACGTGGCGACGCCGAACGACTACGGCATGGTGGATTTCAACAAGCCCTTCGGCGACATGAAGGGTGTGACCGGCTACGCCTACACGGAGTTCAACGCGGCGGAGGCGCGCCCCGCCGAGCTGCGGCTGGGCTGCAAAAACGGGTGGAAGGTGTGGTTCAACGGCAAGCTGCTCTTCGGGCGCGACGAGTATCATCGCGGCGCGCGCATTGACCAGTATCGGCTGCCGGTGGAGCTGAAGGCGGGCAAGAACACCATCCTCGTGAAGGTCTGCCAGAACGAGGAAGTGAAAGACTGGACGAAGGAATGGGAGTTTCAGTTGCGCGTGTGCGACGCCAGCGGCACGGCGATTCTCGCGAAGGACCGGCAACCGACGCCGAAGGGGCCAGCGGGAGCGAATAAGGCGGAGGCGAACAAGTAGTTTTAGTTTCCGAATTCTTCGGCAAGACAACAAGTGCGACGATTGAATTACAATCAGGTCAGGATGGCCTTTTCGGCTCTTGGTTTGGAATTGAGGAGTCCGGATTACGTCAACGGCAGGAGCCCATTGGCGTATGTGTGCCAGACCTGTGGTTTCAAGGGTGAGAAGTCAGGACAAGATGCCCGTTCCGGTTACGGTTGCCCGCGCTGCACCACTGCCCGATTAGCCAACTCCCGCAGGAGCACTATTAGTGAAGCCCGAGTTCGTTTTGAGAAGCATGGACTCAAACTGTTGTCGAAGGCATACGTAAATTCAAATGCGCCTCTGAAGTATCTCTGCCTGTCCTGCGGCTATGAGGGTAAGCTGTCCTTCGCTAAGGCCGGATACCGCGGCTGCAAGATGTGCGCGATACAAAGGCGCTCACAATCGAGGATGCTTACACCATCTGAAATGAGTAGACGGTTGATGCCGAATGTCCGACTAGACCATCCGGGGCCGCTAGGCCTTCGTTCACGCGTCTCCGCAGCCTGCTCGAAGTGCGGCAATGCGTGGGTGGCAGCCCTCTCCTCGGTAATTGAAACTGGCTGTCCGCAGTGTAGCAAAGCACAGCGTGCCAAGCCAAACGCGTATACTTATGGGAAGGCAAAGAGCCTCCTTGCTGCGCGCGGCTTCGAACTTCTGTCCGACTACGGAGGGTCTCATAAGCCAATTAACCTCCGAGGCGATGCGTGTGGTCATGTTTTCACCTCAACATTCAACAACATCACCCAAGCCAAAGGCTGTCCAAAGTGTGCAAGGAATGTTCGAAGAACCCTTCAAGACTACCTGCAAGCAGCAAGCCGTTTCGGCGGTCAATTGCTTCGGCAAGGTTCCTCATCCCAAGCGCCTTCAACGTGGAGATGCCCCCTTCTTCCCATTGGGCACGTCTTTGAAAGGAGCCTTACCTCGATTAATGCGCTTGGGACCTTCTGCACGAAGTGCTCAAGTTCACACAGCGAGATGCTCTGCAAAGCGATGCTTGCAAGGCTGTTTAAGCAAGAGTTCTCGAAGGTTCGGTTGCGGAAAATGCGATCCATGAAAGGCCGTCCGCTGGAGCTGGATTTATACAATAGAAATCTGAAGCTGGCAGTAGAACACAATGGAGCCCATCACTACGAGCCGCAGCAAAACTGGGCGGGCGAGGATGGGTTTGAGACCCAGCAAGCAAACGACGAGATCAAAAGACAGTTCTGCAAATCAGCCGGCATTTTGCTTGTGACCATTCGCGAACTTGGAGCGAAGACTTCGTTAGAGGAGGCTCGGCAGCAGCTGTTCGAGGCGCTGAAGGCAGCAGGGCGGACCGTCCCTGACGATTTCTTGTCCTGCAAACTGGATGGCTTGGTAGTCCGGACGAAAAGTGAAGAGTATTGGGATCAAGTGTTGGCGAAAGCTCGGTCACTGGGCCTTGACGTCTTGGACAAGACATTCATGGGGGCTGAGTCGAAAATTGCCGTCAGGTGCCAAAAGTCGGGACACAAGAGCTTGAAGACACCGCGATCGATCAAAAGTGGTGAAGGGTGTCGAGAGTGCTTTCTACAGAGACTACGGAGGCCGATTCTCACTTCGGACGGCCGCACTTGGCGGTCGGGAGCGGACTGTGCGCGGGCACTCGGAGTTAGAAAGGAAACGATTAACCGTGCCGTCCGAACGGGAAGGTTGGTGAGAGGACTCAATGTGGTGCCCTGTTAGCTCACTTCTACCATGATTCTATGAAAAACTGGTTACTTGGATTTATTTCCCTCACCTGCATCACATGCCAAGCCGCCGACTGGCTTCAGTTCCGAGGCCCGGGCGGCACCGGCATTTCGCCCGAGGCGAACTTGCCTGTGCAACTCGGCGAGAAACCCATTGCGTGGAAGGCCGCGCTGAACGGGCGCGGTCTCTCCAGTCCGGTCATCGTCGGCGACAAGATTTTCCTCACGGCGTCGAGCGGCGTGGAGCAGGACCGGCTACACGTGGTTTGTCTCAGCGCGAAAGACGGCAAGAAACTTTGGGAGCGGCAGTTCTGGGCCACGGGCCGCACGATGACGCATCCCAAGACCTGCGTCGCCGCCAACACGCCGTGCAGCGACGGCCGGCGACTTTTCTGCCAGTTCTCCTCGAACGACATCCTCTGTCTCGACCTCGACGGCAACGTGCTCTGGCTGCGCGGGCTCGGGCGCGATTACCCGAACGCGAGCAACAGCCTCGGCATGGCCGCGTCGCCCATCGTGGTGGGCGACACGCTCGTGGTGCCGGTGGAGAACGACAGCGAGTCCTTCAGCGCCGGCCTTGACGTGGCGACGGGCGAGACGCGTTGGAAGCGCGACCGGCCCAAAGTCGCGAGCTGGGCGTCGCCGGTCGCGTTGCCCGGCCCGGCGGGCCCGCTCGTGCTGCTGCAATCCGGCCCCGGTCTGAGCGTCGTGGACGCACGCAAGGGGGACGAGGCGTGGTATTACACCGACGGCGCTTCCACGATGGCTTCGTCGGTCTTCACCGGCGGCATCCTCTACGTGCCGACGAAAGGCATGGCCGCGATGAAGCCGGGCGCACCCGGCGCGCACCCGGAAGTGCTGTGGCAGAACAATCAGCTCACACCGTCCACCGCCAGCCCGGTGGTGCTGGACGGCAAAGTCTTCACATTGAACAACGCCGGCATCCTCAGCGCGGCGGACCTGAAGGACGGCAAGCGCCTCTGGCAGCTCCGCACCACGGGGCCATACAGCGCCACGCCCGTGGGCTTCGGCAAGCACCTCTACCTCGTGAACGAAAAGGGCCTCGTGCAAGTCGTGGACACGAGCGCGCCGGACGGAGCCGTGGTCAGCACGCTGGATTTGAAGGACACCATCATCGGCACACCGAGCATCGCCGGTGGCGCGGTGTATGTGCGAAGTGACAAGGCGCTGGTGAAGCTGGGCGGGTCGTGAGATTCGGAACATGAACCCCCTCCTCGAACACCGAGCCCTCCTCACCCGACGCCAGCTCTTCGGGCGTGGCGCGACAGGCTTGGGTGTTGCCGCGTTGGCGTCGCTCCTCAAGCAAGACACGGACGGCGCGGACAATCGTCAATTGCCAATCAGCAACCGGCAATTCCCCAACTGGGCTCCCAAGGCTAAGCGCATCATCTATCTCTTCCAGAACGGTGCCCCCACGCACGTGGACCTCTGGGACTACAAGCCCCGCCTCACCGAGCTGCACGGCAAGCCCGTGCCCGAGGAATACGTCGCGGGCAAACGTTTCAGCACCATGACGGGCAAAGCCGACGGCAAGCTGATGCTCCAGCCCGTGGAGCCGTTCTCGCAGCACGGGCAGAGCGGCGCGTGGGTGAGCCGCTTCATGCCGCACACCGCCGCCATCGCGGACAAGCTGTGCTTCATCAAGTCCATGCACACCGAGGCCGTGAACCACGCGCCCGGCATCACTTTCCTGCTCACTGGCTCCGAGATGCCCGGCCGCCCGAGCCTCGGCGCGTGGATGAGTTACGGCCTCGGTGTTGAGACTCAGGAGCTGCCCGGCTACGTGGTGATGACCTCGATCAGCAGGGACACGACCTGCGGGCAGATCTTCTACGACTTCTACTGGGGCAGTGGCTTCCTCCCCACGCGCTACAGCGGCGTGAAGTTCCGCGGCAGCGGCGAGCCGGTGCTTTACCTGAGCAACCCCGACGGCATGTCCGCGCAAGTCCGGCGCGGCCTGCTCGACGACCTCGCGCAGCTCAACGAGCTGAAACTCCGCGAGTTCGGTGACCCGGAAATCGCCACGCGCATCGCGCAATACGAGATGGCCTACCGGATGCAGACCAGCGTCCCTGAACTCACCGACTTCTCGAAGGAATCCCAAGCCACGCTCGACCTCTACGGACCCAACGCGAAGCAGCAGGGCACCTTCGCCTACAACTGCCTTATGGCCCGCCGGCTCATCGAGCGCGGCGTGCGTTGCGTGCAAGTCATGCACGCGGGCTGGGACCAGCACAACTCCCTGACCACCGAGCTTTACAACCAGTGCCGCGACACCGACCAGCCCAGCGCCGGCCTCGTGCTCGACCTCGCGCAGCGTGGCCTGCTGGACGACACGCTCGTCATCTGGGGCGGCGAGTTTGGCCGCACGCCCTTCATCCAAGGCAACCTCGCCGAGCGCAAACGCTGGGGCCGCGACCACCATCCCTACGCGTTCACGATCTGGATGGCGGGCGGCGGCATCAAGCCCGGCTTGACCTACGGCGAGTCCGACGACCTCGCGATGAACGTCGCGAAGGATCCCGTCCATGTCCACGACCTCCAAGCCACGCTGCTGCACTTGCTGGGCATTGACCACGAGCGCCTGACCTTCAAGTTCCAAGGCCGCAACTTCCGCCTGACCGACGTGCATGGGCAGGTGGTGAAGGGGATACTCGCGTAGCCGGGAAAACTCTCCGAGTTATCGGCCGTGGCCGGAGTTCTTAGCGGCGCTCCTCCTCATGGCGCGGAAGAATTCCACGGACAAATCACTGCAGAGCCCGGAAGGGTGCGGTGTCCTCACCGTGTCTCCGCCGTGACTGAATCTTCCCGCCCGGAACGCTGCGGGTAGCGCGCTTAATTCAACGAGCGAGCGTGTCAGCTCACACCTTCAGTTTCCGCTCCAAAGGGGCTGAGGGACGCATTCCCGTTGGGATTGCCGTGATGTCCACCTACACCCGCACGGGGACGATGAGGAAAGGTAGCCCGCGCCCGAAGAATTCTTTCTGGAGAGTAAAGACCGTGTAGTTGTGCAGGAGGCGGGTAAGCCGGGACTCCTGCTTGAACACCAACTGTCCGCCAAAGAACACGGCGGAGGGAAAGCGTGCGGTGACTTGCGCCGCGAGCGCCTGTGAGGTTTCCACGACATCGGTCCCGATGGCAGTGACGGCTTCGGCGTAGAAGCCCTGACGGCGCATTTGTTCCGCGTAGCGTTCGGCGGACGCCTTGATGTGGCGTTCGAGGTTCTCGATTTCGCCCGCGCCTTTGAAGTTACCCGCGTCCACCACGCCGACGGAGAGGAAGACGTAGTTGCGATAGACGCCGGAGAACATTCGCATCACAGCGAGCAGCGTGTGGACGCCCAGGCCGTTGAAGCCGTTGACGAGAATCACCGCCGTCTTGGCTGCGGAGTCGCAGACAGGGGCGACGACGGGCTGGTTGGACTGCACCGGCTCAGAGACAAAGGCGTTGACCACGTCATCGAGGCGCGCGAGTTCCTTCCCGGTCTGCAAGTAGTGTTGTTTGATCAGGAAGGCCGCGCCGACGAGCAGCCCGGTCACGAGGAGCGTCACCCAGCCGCCCTCGTGGAATTTTGTGATGCTCAACATGACGAGAATGGACGCGGTGAGGCCGAAGCCGACGGCATTGACGAGGAGCTTGCGTTGCCAGCCGGCCTCGATGGCGCGGTGGCTCCACCAGTGGCGCACCATGCCGGCCTGCGAAAGCGAGAAGGTGATGAAGACGTTGATGCTGTAGAGCACGACCAGCAGCTCCACGTTGCCACGCGTGGCGAGCAGCACGAGCAAGGACGCGCCGCCCATGAGCAGGATGCCATTCTGTGCCACGAAGCGGTCGCTGAAACTGGCGAAGCGCGCGGGGAACCAGCGGTCGAGCGCCATGTTGGCCAGCACGCGCGGGCCGTCGAGGAAGCCGGCTTGCGCGGCGATGAACAAAAGCGCCCCGGCGGAGACCATGGCGGTGAAGACAAAGCTTTTGCCCAACCCGGAATTCCATCCGGCGGTCATGGCCTCGAACAAGACGGCATTGAGCGTTTTGCCTTCCACCGGTTTGACGCGGTAGAGCAGATAGGCGAGGAGCAATCCGCCCACGGTGATGGCGAGGGAGAGGCCCATGTAGAGCATGGTGCGCTTGCCGGTGGCGACGCGTGGCTCGGCGAGGATGGGCAGGCCGTTGCTGACGGCTTCGATGCCCGTGTAGGTGCCCGCGCCCACGCTGTAGGCGCGCGCGAGCAACAGGAAGAGGCCGAGCCAGCCAAGTTCCGTGTGGGCAGCGCTCACGCCGGTGGCCGTGTGCGACGTGATGGTGCCAAGGTCGCCGAAGTGCGTGCCTATGGCGTAGAGGATGCCAAAGCAGTGCGTGCCGACGAAGACAAAGAACACCGGCACCCAGAGCAAAACGGACTCTTTCACGCCACGCAGGTTGAGCATGGTGAGGAAGAGTGTTCCGGCGAGGGTGAAGGCGAGTTTCCATGGCAGCCAGCCCGGCGGCAGCACGGAGAAGATGGCGTCCGCACCGCTCGCGATGGAGATGGCGATGGTCAGAATATAGTCCACGAGCAACGCGCACCCGGAGACGACACCCACGGTCGGCGAGAGGAGCTTGCTGGCGACGAGGTAGCCGCCGCCTCCACCGGGGAACAGCTCGATGATTTGCGAGTAGCTGGCGCAAATGATGGCGATGGTCGCCATGCTCGCCAGCGCGATGAATGGGGCGAGCGCGACGTGTGCGCCGAGCGCCTTGAAGGTTTCCTCGGGACCGTAGCAGGAGGACGAGAGACCGTCCGCACCCAGACCGACCCACGCCAGCACCGCGATGAGCGATACCTTGTGGAAGAGTTGTTTGTCCGAGAGGTCACGCGCCCTGCCGATGAAGATACTTTTCAACCATCCAAGCCAATTTCCGTTGTTCATAACCAGTTCAGTCAATTGTGTCGGGCGTCCGCGATGAAGCGAACGCACGAACCGTTTCAAGTGGGGAAATCGCGGGCACCGCACACGCGGGGCCTGGAGGACTGCCCTTCCAATTGCCGACGAGGTTAGCTGACGGGCTTGGCCTTAGAAGTGGCCTTGGAACCGGTTACCCGGCCCCGTTCGCCCCGTCCTCAAGCTGTCTTGAGGAATTTGGGTTCCCCGCATCCGGCCTCAGGAAGGAAGCCGGATTTAGGCTGCAACAGGCGGAAGAAAGCATCTGCCGGGATGGCTGTCAAGGGCACGGGGTGCACTACTCAGCGCCAGAGGGGGGACAATCTTGTCGGCGATTCAAGCCTTCAGCTTCCGCTCCAAGATTTCGCCGACGAGGGCGGGGTTGGCTTTGCCTTTGGAGAGCTTCATCACCTGGCCTTTGAGGGAGTTGAGCGCGGCTAGCTTGCCGCCTCGGTAGTCGGCCACGGCGGCGGGGTTCGCGGCGAGGGCGTCGTCGCAGAATTTCTCGATGGCACCGGTGTCGCTCACCTGCGCGAGGCCCTTGGCTTGCACGATGGCGGCGGGGGCTTGGCCGGTGGCGAACATTTCCGCAAAGACGGTCTGCGCGGCGGAGTTGCTGATGGTCTTGTTCTCGACGAGGGCGACGAGTTCCAGCAGCGCGGCGGGCTGGAACTTGAGGTCGGTGAGCGTGGTGAGCTTTTGGTCGGCGGGTTCGAGGCCGAGGGCGGCCTGTTCCGTGGCTTCGGCGGCGTTGGTCTCGGCGAGCTTGGCTTGGAGGTTGTTGATGACCCAGTTGGCGACGGCCTTGGGGTTTTTGGCCTGCTTGGCGATGCCTTCGTAATAACTCCCGAGCGGGACGTTGCTCTTGAAGACCTCGGCGTCGCCGGCGGGGAGCTGGTAATCGCGCATGAGGCGTTGCTTGCGCGTGAGGGGCAGCTCAACGAGGCGCGTGCGGACGGCGGCGATCCAGTCGTCGGACGGCTGCATGGGCATGAGGTCCGGCTCGGGGAAGTAGCGGTAGTCGTGGGCGTGCTCCTTGGTGCGCATTTCCTCGGTGATGCCCGCGACATCGTCCCAGCGGCGCGTAGATTGCACGAGCTTGCCGCCCTTGGAGACGACTTCGATCTGCCGGGCGATCTCATACTCCGCCGCGCGCCGCACGCCGGAGAAGGAGTTCATGTTCTTGATCTCGATCTTCGCGCCGAGGGCGGTGGTGCCCTTGGGGCGGACGGAGATGTTCACGTCGCAGCGAACCATGCCCTTCTCCATGTCGCAGTCGGAGATGCCGCCTTGGTGGAGAATCTCCGTGAGGGCGTTGAGATACGCGTAGGCCATGTCCGCGCTGGTGAGGTCCGGCTCGGAGACGATCTCCAGGAGCGGCACGCCGGCGCGGTTGAAGTCCACGCCACTGTGGCGATCGAAGTGCGTGAGCTTGCCGACATCCTCCTCCAAGTGCGCACGCGTGATGCGGACGCGGGCGATGCCATCGGTGGAGCCGGGGCCGGAGAACTCGAAGTCCACATGACCGTTGGCCGTGCTGGGCTGGTCGTATTGGGTGAGCTGGTAGTTCTTGGAGGCGTCGGGGTAGAAGTAGTTCTTCCGGTCGAACTTCGCGTGGCGGGGGATGGTGCAGTTGAGCAACAAGCCGGTGAGCACGGTGAGGCGGAGGGCCTCCTCGTTGGGCACGGGCAGCACGCCGGGCAGGCCGAGGCAGACGGGGCAGACGTTGGTGTTGGGCGGCGCGCCGAAGGTGTTGGCGCAACCGCACCACATCTTCGACTGGGTCTTGAGCTGGACGTGCGTTTCGAGACCGATGACTGCTTCGTATTCCATAAGGGCGGAGAAATGCTAACCACGGCGAGGCGTGGATTAACATGGAATTTTATTAGGAGGGCAGGAAAGCAGGAAAGACCAGCGCGTCGCTTTATTTATTGTTCTTGCTGCGCGCCTGCTGGAGCAGCCACTTGTAGAGTGCGTCGGTGCCGTAGGCTTCGTCCCAGCAGTTGTGGCCCACGCCGGGATACTCGGTGTATTTCGAGTTAACGCCGGCCTTGATGAGCGCCTCGTGCATTTCGTGGTTGGCCTTGACGATGCCTTCGCGGTCCTTGTCGCCGCAGAAATTCCAGACGGGCAGGCGGGCGGCGATGAACTTGTCCACCTTGGCCAGATTGGGACCTGCGCACATGGGCACGATGGCGGCCCAAGCGGAAGGGTCCTTCGTGGCGATGCTCCAGGTGCCGGTTCCGCCCATCGAGAGGCCGGTTAGATACACGCGGTCGGGGTCGGTGCCGAACTCGGTCTGCGTCTGTTTGAGCATGGCGAGCGCCCATTGCGCATCGAGCCCGTCCGCGCTCCAGTTCGAGCTGGCGCGGCACTTTGGGAAGACGGTGACGAAGGGGAACGAGGACTTCCGTTTCCAGATGGCCGGGCCCAGGCCGACCATGATCTGGTTGATGTTGTTCGTGCCGCCGTCGCCCGCGCCGTGGAGGAAGAGCAACGCCGGCGGCGGGTTGCCGGGCTCGACCTTGGCTGGCACGAAGACGACGAACGGGTGCGCCTTGCCCTCGGGGTCCGTGTAGATGCGGTTGAGAAAGCCGCGCTCGACCGGCTCGGCGGCCGGAGCGGTGGTTACGCCCAACGCAAGGCATGCAAGCCCGAGGAAGGCGCTGAGGGAGACGCGGTTCACGCCCGGCACCGTGAACAGGCGGGCCGGCGCGCGCAAGTTGGAAAGCTGTGTCCGCCGGTTACGAACGGTGTGATTGATATACGCAAACGCCGAAATGGAATGGCCGCGAAAGCACGCACAGAGCGCAAAGCAAAGCATCCGCGCAGGAAAACTCGCCGGATCGATTGCTTCCCGGGCCCAATCATTTTCATCTCGGCTCCTCTGGGTTCTTTGCGCCCTTTTGGGGCAGAACTTCGGAGTCAGCTCAGGCAGGCGGGTTCCCCTTGGTGAAGTGGCCGCGGCTCACGCGCCAGAGTTTGGCTTCCCATTCGGTCTTGTGGGCGAGTGGGTCGGCGTCGGTGCCCCAGAGTTTACGGACCATCTCGCGCTGCGGGATGAAGGGACACTTCGCCTTCGGCGTTTGGTGTGCGGGATCCGTGCGGCGGAGCGCGAGCTGCGCGCCGGTCATCACGGCGGGTTTGCCGGCGTGGCCGAACTGGGCGTTGAGTTGCTGCGTGGCGTCATCGAGCGCACCCCAGCGTTCGGCGGGAGTGGTGCCCCAGAGCGTGGGCTGGGTGTCGAGCGGGGCGAGGTTCCACATGGCGAGGCGGATTTGGCGCACGGGTTTCCATTCACGGCTCATCACGTTGCGGAACATCTCCTCCAACTGGGCGTTGATGACGGAGTTGCGGAACTGCGGGTGGCGGAAGCGGTGGCTGGCCCCGGTCTCGGTGAAGTCGTTGAAGCGAAGGCTCAGGCTGAGTTCGCGGAGCTGGAGTTGCTCGCGCCGGAGCTGGCCGACGAGACGGGTGGCTTCACTGAGCGCGAAGGTCAGCGCGGCCTCGTAGTCCGTCTCATCCTGCGGCAGCGTGGTGCTGCTGGAGATGGTGGTGCGGTCCTTGACTTCGAGCAGTAACGGCTCGTTCCACTGGCCGTTGGCGAAGAGCCAGAGCTGCTGGCCCCAGATGCCGAACTTCTGCTTCAGCAGCATGGAGGGGAGCGCGGCCACGTCGCCAAAGGTCTTCGCGCCGAGGGCGGAGAGCGCGCGCTCGCGGCGGCCGGCGATGCCGGAGAGTTCGCGCACGGGACGCGGGCGGAGGAATTCCTTCTCCGTGCCGACGGGGATTTCGAGGAAGCCGGGCTTGCCCACGTCGGTGGCAAGTTTGGCGAGTTTGGCCGAGCTGCCGAGGCCGCCGGAAACGGGGAGGCGGATTTCGATTTTGATCCGCTGGCGCAGGGCGTTGACGTAGTCGGCGGGCGTAGTGTCGCGCCAGACGTGCGCTTGCAGCGCGGTAAGGTCGAGGAAGCCCTCGTCAATCGAGACCGGCACCATCGTCGGCGCGAACTCCTCCAGGATGCGGAACATCGATTGCGAGAGGCGGCGATACTCGTCGTAGTGCGGATGGCAGAGGACGCCTTGCGGGCATCGTCGGCGCGCCTCGAAGCAGGCCATGCCGGTGGTGATGCCGAACTTCTTGGCGAGCCGACGATGCCCGCAAGGCGTCCTCTGCCATCCGCACTACGACGAGTATCGCCGCCTCTCGCAATCGATGTTCCGCATCCTGGAGG
>RFVF01000104.1 GCA_009922615.1 Pseudomonadota bacterium | reverse complement strand
CCGAGCCCGTCCCGGTGGTGCCTCCGAAAATCATCGAACCACCCAAGCGTGTCGAGCCGCCGAAGCCCGTAGAGAAACCCGTCGAAAAGGTCTCCCCCCCGCCGGTGCCCAAACCGCCAAAAACTTTGCCCAAGCCAGACACGGTCAAGGAACCTGCACCCAAGACCGCCAAAACCGACTCTCGCACCCTCGCCGTCACGCCCAAGGGCAAGGAAGCGCCCACCAAACGTGACACAAAAAAATCCAAGGACGCCGAACCAGAGCCGACGACCAAAACGGCCAAGACCACCACGAAACCGGCGATCAAAATCGCTGACACCTCGCATCTTGCCTCACGCCAGGCTGAAGAGTCAGCGAAAGCCAAGCAGCGCGAACTGGACGAAGAGCGCGCTCAGGAACGGGCGCAAGCACTCGCTGCAGCGAAGGCCGCCCAGCAAGCTCACTTGCAGCGCGTCGCCAAGATGAATTCCATTCTCGGTGGCATCCAAGGCGGTTTGTCCTCGCCCGTGGACATCCACATCGACGCCGGCGGCGGGCCCAACGCGCTCGCGTTCCTCGACTACGGCCAGATGATGGTCCGCATCTACGAGCAGGCGTGGCTCGTGCCACCAAGCCTCAGCGATTCCCTCTCCGTCGTGAGCGTGACCGTCACCGTCGCCCGCAACGGGCGCGTGCTGGAGTGGCATCTCGCCAAGCCCAGCGGCAACAGCGCCGTTGACAAGTCGGTGCGTGAAACGCTTCAAAAGGTCATTCAGTTCGACCCGTTCCCGGCGAGCTTCCGGGAATCGCAACGAACCTTTAACATCGACTTCAACCTGAAAGCCAAACGCACCACCGGATGAATTTGAACCGCCGCCAGTTTTCCCTCGCCCTCGCTGCCTCCGCCGTCGCGCCCTTCGCCACCTCCGCGCAGGAGCCGAAATTCAACGTCAACCAATACAACGACGGTTCGCGCGCCATTCCCATTTCCCTCAGCGGCTTCACCGGCGAGGTGGCCAGCACGCTGCGCTTCGATCTCGAAGTGGCCGGTTGCGCCGTCGTCAGTGCGGAGCAAGCCATCGTGCTGGTGAGCGGGACCAATGGTGCGCGCCTCGAAGGCTACGTCTCCGACCGCCAGAAAAACTACCTCCTCACCAAGGCCTACACCGGCGCGAACGCCCGCCAGCTCGCTCACGCGTTTGCGGACGATGTGATCATGGCGCTCACGCGCACCAAGGGCATTGCGCAGACCCGCGTTACATTCAAGGCCAAGTCCGCTGGCGGCACCGGCGAGGTTTACATCGCGGACTACGACGGGCACAACGCCTTCGCCGTCACGCGCGATGGCGCGATCGTCGCCTCGCCCTCGTGGGGGCCGGGCAGCGAGTGGCTCGCCTACACTTCCTACAAGCTGAACAACCCGGACATTTTTTCGCACAACCTCGCCACCGGCGAGCGGCACATCGTCGCCCGCTACGGCGGCTCGAATTTATCTCCCGCCGTGGCTCCGGGCGGACGGCTCGTGGCGATGGTCCTGAGCAAGGGCGGCAAGCCGGACCTCTACGTGGCCGACATTCACGGACGCGGTCTGCAGCAACTCACGCATTCGCGAGAAGGCGTGTCCTCGCCGTGCTGGTCGCCGGACGGCCAGAGCATCTGTTACGTCTCTAGTGAAGACGGCCCGGCCCGGCTCTACCGCATCTCCGCGATGGGCGGAGCCGCGCAACGCATCGCCACCACCGGCGTTTACAATGCCACCGAGCCGGACTGGTCGCCGGATGGCAAATGGATCGCGTTCACGACCCAGCGCGGCGAGTTCGAGATTTGCGTCGTCCCCGCCAGCGGCGGCGAAGTGCAGTCGCTCGTGCCCGGCCAGGATCCGACGTGGGCGCCCAACTCGCGGACCATCATGTTCAGCAAACGCGGCCGCGGCGGCCCGTTGTCCCTGTCTCTGCTTGACGTGCCTACCAAGCGCGTCAAGGATGTGCCGCTGAATTTGGGAAATTGCTCCCAGCCCGCGTGGGCCCGTTGAAGATTTTCACCAGCAGAATACAAACTATGAAACATTCCATTTTCCTCAAGCTCGCCGCCGTGGCCTTGCTCACGGTGATCGTCACCACCGGCTGCAAAAAGACCCCGAAGAACGTCACGCCCATCAGCGGGACGCCCACTCGCGTCGGAGCAGGTGGCGGTGAAGTGGCCACCAAGCCCAACGGGCCGGTCACGCCCGACATTGGTTCTGGCCTGCCATTGGTTCCCTCGACGGGGCCGAAGGCTGGGGACTTGGGGACGACGATCGCGCCGCCGCCGTTTAAGCCGATCACCGATCCGAACGAACCCATCGCTGCGGCAAACCCCGACACATTCGAAGGCATGCTGATGGACCGCGCCGCTTTCGCGGCGGACACCATCCACTTCGATTACGACAAATCCATCGTCAAGGCCAGCGAAGTAGGCAAGCTCAAGCCCGTCATCACTGCACTCAAGGCTTCGCCGCACAACAAGCTGCTTATCGAGGGCCATTGCGACGAGCGCGGCACAGAGGAATACAACCGCGCTCTCGGCGAACGCCGTGCGTTGGCCGTCCGTGCCCAGTTGGTGAAAGCTGGCATTTCTCCTGACCGTTTGCGCACGGTCAGCTACGGTGAAGACAAGCCCGCCGCGCTCGGCCATGACGAGGCAGCGTGGGCCAAGAACCGCCGGGGCGAGCTGGTGCTGCTCAAGCCCAAGAACTAACCGTTCCCCGACCAATCCCGCCCCTCTGAATATCCAGTTGGGCGGGATTGTCTCTTTACTTGCCCGTTGCTGAGGGCTAGTTTCCGAACAACAAAAGGCTTTCTATGAACGCATGTTTCGCAATGTTGGGTTTGAGTGGCGGTGAGTTGATCCTCATCGCGGTTGTCGCCTTGGTGCTGTTTGGCGCGAACAAGATTCCCACCTTCATGAAGGGCCTCGGCCAGGGCATCAAGGAATTCAAGAAGGCCTCCGGCGACGTGCAAAACGAGCTGGAGCGTGCGATGCACGAGGAGCCGCCCCGCCGTCCGCCCGCGCCGCCCGCCGCCCCGGCGGCCCCGGCTGCGCCAGCGTCAGCCCCCTCTCAGCCCGCACCTGCTGCCAAGGCCTGACGCGTTCCCCGGGTTTGAGCCATGGCCCATCCCGACGACGCGCATCCTTCTTCCCCAGAGCAGGATTCAGTGAAGCCCGTCTTGGGCAAACCTGATTCGCTCCCTGAGGCGAAGTCCGAAGCCCCCGTTCCCGCCACCACGCCGGTGGCCGAGCCCGCGGCCGTGGTTTCTTCTGCCGAAACCAAGCCAGCGGAACCATCCGCCGCTGCAACTCCGGTTGCACCGATCGCTCCGGAACCCGCACCTGCCGTCGTGCATCCGCCGGGCACCGTCGCAATGGACCCGGCCGCGCTCACTACGCCGCCTGCCCACGAGGAGCCGCGCTCGGAGTATCACCCACCGCACGATCCCGCTTACGACGACCAATATCACGATCACCACCACGGACCCGGCGCAGACCCGTATCACCACGATTACCAATACGACGAGCACTATCATCACGGGCCCGGTGCGGGGGATGCACACACTGGCGATCATCACGCGTTGACGACCAGCGGCGGAGGTGGGGGCGAGGACACGCTTGATCCGCTCTTCGATGAAAAGCCCGGCGAAGGTGGGCCGGTGAAGCCGTTCCTCGAACACCTGGAAGACCTGCGCTGGGTCATCATCAAGGTGGCCGTCTCCATCATGGTCGGCATGATCGTGTGCTTGTTTGCCGCGGACCGCATCGTAGCCATGTTCAAGTGGCCGCTGGAGCGTTCCACCCAGATTTCACCCGACCCGCGCCAGCATGTGTCCGTGATGTTTGGCCCGAAGGAATTGATCAACTTCAAGCTGTCCACCAACCAGCCACCCAGCACGACCAATTTTGCGGCCTGGCCCCTCATCCCGACCAACCGGTATGTGGAACTCGAAGTGGTGCCCGCCACCGAAGGCACGAACTCGGGGTTGAACTTGCGGGTGCGGAAAGTGGGCGAGGAAGTGCCGTTCGACAAGGCCAAGCCCATCATCTACAAGGGCATCGCCGCGCCGTTCATCAACTCGCTGCATATCGCGTTCTTCGGCGGACTGCTGCTGGCGTTCCCCTTCGTCGGCTTCTTCCTCGTTCAGTTCATCCTCCCGGCGCTGCGCGAGAAGGAGCGGAAATATTTCATCAAGGCGATGCTGCCCGCCACGCTGCTCTTCACGGCGGGCGTGTGCCTCTGCTACTTCCTCATCCTGCCACTGGCCCTGCGTGCGGCGGATCAATACGCCGCGTGGATGGGCGTGGACATCCCGTTCCTGGAGGCCGGCGAATACTTCGGCTTCTGCATCAAGTTCATGATCGGCATGGGCGCGGGCTTCGAGATGCCGGTGATCCTGCTGGCGCTGGTGAAGATCGGTCTGCTCGACTACGCCAAGCTCGCGGGCTTCCGGCGCTACATGATCCTCATCAACCTGATCCTCGGCGCGCTGCTGACCACGCCCGAAGTGCTCACGCAGGTGGCCATGTTCATCCCGTTGCAATTCCTCTACGAACTCACGATCTGGATCGCGTGGTATTGGGAGCAGCCGGACCGCAATCTCGCGCGCCGGCGCCTCGCGATGGTGATCGTCGCCGTGCTGGTGCTGCTCGGCTTTGGCTACTGGGCGTATGTGAAAGGCTGGCCCATCGTGCGCGATTACCTCAATGCCCGCGCGGCGGCGAACGGATCGCCGTAACTTACGGCTGACCAGCCCGGCCATCTCTCCCCTTGCGTTCGTCCCGGCGCGCGGGAGAATCCACTCCGATGAACGTGAGTTTGGCGTTCCGTCCCCGACTGCTGGACGCGCTGCGAACTTATTCGCGCGCTGACTTCCGCGCGGACCTCGTGGCCGGGCTCACCGTCGGCATCGTGGCGCTGCCGCTGGCGATGGCGTTCGGCATCGCGTCCGGGGTCACGCCGGCGGCGGGCCTCTACACGGCGGTCGTCGCGGGCTTCCTCATCTCCGCGCTGGGCGGCACCAAGGTCTGCATCGGCGGGCCCACCGGCGCGTTCATCGCGATCCTCTACGGCATTCACCAGCACTATGGTCCGGTCAACGCCGCTGTCTGCACCATGATGGCGGGCGTGATGCTCGTCGCCATGGGCTGGGCGAAACTGGGCACACTGATAAAGTTCATCCCGTTCCCCGTGACAATGGGATTCACCAGCGGCATCGCCGTGGTCATCCTCAGCACGCAGGTGAAGGATTTTCTCGGCCTGCAACTCCCGGCGGACGCGGGCGAAGTCCCGGCGGAATTCGTCAAGAAACTTGTCTTCCTCGGCCGACACATCGACGCCACCCACGGGGCCACGCTGGCGCTGGCGGCCGGGGCGTTTGCCATCGTGCGCTGGTGGCCGGCGCGGCTGGCGCGCGTGGTGCCCGGCTCCATTGTCGCACTCGTGGCCGGCACCGCGCTGGTGATGGGATTTCACGGGGACACCGCGTGGGGCGTCGCGACCATCGGCACGAAGTTCGGCGGCATTCCGCAGGGCCTGCCCGTGCTCGCCTGGCCGGAGATTCACTGGCTCGAACTGCCGAGCCTCTTCCGCCCCGCGCTCACCATCGCGCTGCTCGCGGCGATCGAATCCCTGCTCTGCGCCGTCGTGGCTGATGGCATGGTCGAAGACCGGCACGACTCGAATCAGGAACTCGTCGCGCAAGGCATCGCCAATATCGTCAGCCCGCTCTGCGGCGGCATCGCCGCCACCGGTGCCATCGCGCGCACGGCCACGAATGTGAAGAACGGCGCGCGCACGCCGGTGGCCGGCGTGATTCACGCGGCCGTCCTGCTGCTCATATTGTTTGCGGCCGCGCCGCTGGCGAAGCACATCCCGCTCGCCGTCCTGAGCGCCGTGCTTGTAAACGTGGCCTTGAACATGGGTGAGTGGCACCACTTCGCGCGACTGCGCAAGTGGCCCAAGAGCGATGTCTCCGTGTTTCTCACTGCGTTTGCGCTCACGATCGTCGTTGATCTCGCCGTCGCGGTCGAGTTTGGCATCCTGCTTTCCGCGCTGACCTTCATCAAACGCATGGCAGACCAGACGAAGGTGGACGCGAGCTTCGAGCTTTCGGACGAGGAATTGAAGGCACAGTCGCAGACGGGCCGAGAAGTGCCCCGGGGCGTGATGGTTTACCGGCTCTTCGGCGCGTTCTTCTTCGGCGCGGCGGACAAACTGGAGACTGCGTTGATGTCCGCTCAGCAACTGCCCGAGGTGCTCATCCTGCGGCTGCGCGAGGTGGTGGCGATCGATGCCACGGGTATCAACGCGCTGGAGGACATGCACGAGAAACTGCGCAAGAAGGGCAAGCACCTCATCCTCTGTGGCCCGCACACGCAGCCGTTGTTCGCCTTGGACAATGCGGGCTTTCTCGACGCCGTGGGCCGCGACAACGTGTGCGCGGACATGGAAACCTCACTGGCCCGCGCGCGGGAATTGCTGGCCAAGCCGGCGCGTCAACGATCGTAGCCGCGCCGTTGCTGGCGCCCCCGGTAGCGCCAGAGGTAACGCCCCGCAATGCCGAGGATCACCGCCATGATGATGCCGGCAGCGATGGCGAAGAGCCGCAGGAACCGCGCCTGCCGCCGCATCCGGTCCGAGCCTTCACGCAGATGTTGCTTCAACAGCGCTTCCTCCTGCGCCGGGGTCATGTCGGCAAACGGATCATCGCGCACCTTGACGGTGTAGAGTGGCCCCGCGTCCGCTGCACCAAACCCGGCGGGAAAATGTGCGAGCTGCTCCGCGTCCGGTGGATCGAATCCGATGGTGCGCCAGACCTGCGAGGTTTCGCGCGTCCAGACGCGGGCGAGCGAGTGGTTGCGACCCACCGTGCGGATGCGTTCCCACAGCAAGTGCCGCAAGGTATCCGCCACGGAAAAATCCGCGTAGGCTTCGCTGTGCAGCAGCGCCTGTTGCTGCACCAGTTGCAGGGCGACTGCGCCAACGATCCGGCCCTCGGCGTCGCAGGCGACTTGAAATTCCTTCAACCGCTTTTCCAGCGCGGCCGCATCGAGCCGCTCGGCTTCCCAAAGCGGCCGCAGCGCCGGCAAATCATCCAGCGTGGCGCGGCGGGCGTGGAACTGTGGTTCCGTCATGCGGCACGAGCGTAGGCAGCCGATGCGTGAGCGTAAAGTCCGGCGGGCCGAGTGAAGGTTCCTTCCGAATCACGCCCACGCGCCGGTCTGGCCACGGGCGGCGAAAACTCATTTTCTCGCGATCTGCCCTGCAGCCAGCATTCCGCCGACCAGCGAGAGCAGCCCGAGCATACCGATGGTGTCATCCCAGTCACTGTCCATGTCAAAACCCTGGCGGTTGGCTTTCGTCTGGGCCGCGAGATAGGCCTCGCGGCTGGCCGGCGTGTCCTCCGCCCGGACGATCAGCCCGGGCAGCTCTTTGACTTTGAATTGCTCCACCGCCTTGTCCGTGAGGGCGCCGCCCATGCCGTCATGGTAGCCTTTGGCCATCATGAATTGTTTGATCTCATCATCGGTCTTGAGGGCCTTGGCAGCCTTGGCTTTCTCAACTTCAAGCGTGTAACTGGCCACAAATCGTTTCGCGTTCTTGAGGTCTTGGGCGGCATAAAAACCCACGCGCAGCATGATGCCCATCAGCAGCACGGCGAACACGCAGGAGGCTCCAGCCTGAATCGCGGAGGTCCCGCGTCCGAGCAGGCGGGCACCCAGCCCCGCCAAGGCTCCGACCACGACCGCCATGTATGTCCCCACGGAGCCGGTAGCCTTGATCACGGCAAACCACACGCCGGCGCCCACCAGCGCGCCCACCAGCGCACCGACGATGCCGAGGACGAGATTGGGCGCGCCGGTTTTGGCCGGGGTTTTGGCCAGCTGGGCGGCAGCTTTTCCTGTGGCATTGGCCGGCCCAGGCTTGGTGGTGGGTTTGGGCGCAGAACTCGGCGGTTTGGACGCACCCGGCGCGGGTCGTTTGGGCGCGCCACCAGCGGGTTGAAATTTACTGGGGTCCAACGTTGGCAGATTCGGAATATTGGATTTTGCCGCAGCGGGAGGACCGAAGGGATCGGTGATCGGGGCGGCGACCGGAGCGGCGGGCTCAACGGGTTTCGACGCAGCTGGAGCGGGGGCCGCCGGCGCGGCAGGGGTGGCCACGGGTGAGTCGGCAACGGTGGGAGTCGGCGAGGCCGACACGGGTGCGGGAGTGGCGGCCAACGCGGCAGCGAGCGTGGCGACGTAGTTGCGCAGGTGTTCGTTGGCGAGGGCGGTGAGGTCGGCCTGGCAGCCGGGACAGGTGACGCCGGCGGGCATTTCCTGCTCGGCGAGTTCCAGATCGAATTTGTAGCGGGCACCGCACGCGCAGGCCACGCGGATTTCCTTCACCGCGCGCGTGGCAGCCGGAGCGGGCAAAGGAGTTTTGCCCGAAAGGTAGTCCAGCAACGTGTTGCAGGCGGGGCTGACCGGCTCATTGCAAGTGGGACAACGCAGCCCAACCGGGGCACGCCCCTCCACCGGTTCGAGGCCGAACTTGAACCGGTTGCCGCACTGGCAGGCGATCTTGGTCTCAATCATGACGGCACAAGTTGTCTGCCCTGCGGAGGCGGATTCGCCGTGAATCCGGCCCGCAGTTCAGCGCCGGAGTTTTTTCTCGAGGAGCATCACGGTCTGGCGCACGCCAGAGTCCACTTCCATACGGTCTTTCACCAGACGGCAGGCGTGCAACACGGTGCCGTGGTCGCGTCCGCCGAAGGCTTCCCCAATGGTGTTGAGGCTGTTCTCGGTCATCTGGCGCGAGAGGAACATGGCGATCTGGCGCGGGAAAGCGATGTTCTCCGGGCGGCGCTTGCTGGTCATGTCGGCGATGCGGAGATCGAAATGTTCGGCGACTTTTTTCTGGATGACCTCGATGCTGAGGGTGAAGCGGCTCTCCTCATGCAGCACGTCGCGCAGCAAATTCTCGGCAGCCTCGATGGTCAACGGCTTGCCGGTGAGCGAGGCGTAGGAGACAACACGGATCAATGCGCCCTCGAGGCGGCGGATGTTGGTGCGGATGCGGTTGGCGAGAAATTCGGCGAGATCATCGGGCAGGGTGCAGCCCATGGCGGTGGCGCGCTTGCGCAGGATGGCGATGCGCGTCTCGACATCCGGCGGCTGCAAATCCGTGACCAAGCCCCATTCGAAGCGGGAAACCAAGCGCTGCTCCAATCCCTGGATTTCGCTGGCGGGGCGGTCGCAGGTGAGCACGATTTGTTTGTGTCCTTCGTGCAGCGCGTTGAAGGTGTGGAAAAATTCCTCCTGGATGCGTTCCTTGCCGGCGAGAAACTGCACGTCGTCGATCAGCAGCAGATCGGTCTGGCGATATTTTTTGCGGAAGCGCGAAAGGGAATTGTCCTGCAAACCCGAGATAAATTCGTTGGTGAACTTCTCGGTAGTGATGTAGGCCACCCGCGCGCCCTTCTTGTGCGCGGAGACATGGTGGCCGATGGCGTGCAGCAGGTGGGTCTTGCCCAGTCCGACGCCGCCGTAGAGGAAGAGGGGGTTGTAGGATTTGCCAGGAGCCTGCGCGACAGCCAGCGCGGCGGAGTGCGCGAACTGGTTGTTGCCGACGACGAAAGTGTCGAACGTGTTACGAGGGTTGAAGCTCGGTTCGCCATCTTGGGCTGGTTGGGCCTGGCTGCGAGCAGGTGGTTCAGCAACTTTGGTTTTTGCCGGAACCGGTAGCGCCTGCGGCACGTGAGTGGCGACTTGGAAACGCACTTCCAACTGCTTGCCGGTGGCCGTGGCGATCACGTCGCGCAGCAGGCCAAAATAATTGTCCTTGAGCCACATTTCCCGGAAGTCATCGGAGACTTCGAGAGTGAAGGAGGCACCGTCCACCGCGACGGCGCGCAGCGGGGCAAACCAGAGCTGAAAAATCTCCGGATTGAGGAGCGAGCGAAGATTTTCCTGAGCCATGGCCCAGATTTTTTCAGCGTTGGATTGCATGGAGAGGGTTTTGAACAAATGTGCGGGCTCGGCCACCTTATTCACGCTGGACTGTTACAGCCCGGCAACACCGATAAAGGGGCGAAATTCCACGGATTTTCTGACTGACGGCCAAAGACATCCAAGCCGCACGGCTCACTGGAAGACCAAGCATTTGAATGAATGCATCCCATTAAACAACAGGCACTTAAATCTCTTCCACTCCGTTTTCCTAGGAAAAACAGGCGGTGTTGATTTATTTGTCGGAAGTGCATTGACCGGGAGAGCTTTTAAGGCAGCCGCTTCACCCTGCAAAGGAGAATGTGTCGGTTCTTATTCAGAGGTTATTCACAATCGGAAAAAGGCCGGATTCTTCGGTTTTTCCTTGATCTTACAGCCGGTCCCTTGGTGCTCCCGTGCTCAACCCGCAACGCCCACCCACGTATGGACACCGAACCTAAAACTCCTGCGCACACCTCATGGAAAAGCCCCGGAGAAACCCGCCTAAACCGCCTGATCGCCCGTTTCTTCAGTGCGAATGCGCACCACGCTTTCGATCGTGCTGACAAAGACTTTTCCATCGCCGATCTTGCCGGTCTTGGCGGCGGTCACGATGGCCTTGACGGCGGCCTGCACATTCGCATCGGTCACCACGATTTCCAGTTTGAGTTTCGGCAGAAAATCCACCGTGTATTCGCTGCCGCGGTAAATCTCCGTGTGACCCTTCTGGCGACCGAAGCCCTTCACCTCCACGACCGTCATGCCCTCGACGCCGATGGCGGTCAGGGCTTCTTTCACATCGTCGAGCTTGAACGGTTTGATGATGGCTTCGATCTTTTTCATGGTCTGGGATGGCGATAGTAACCCTCGACTTCCGGGTGTAAACAGCAAACTGGAAACCGACGCGAAGGTGGGCGCAGCTTCATCGTGCTGCGGGCATAGATCGCCCCTCAAACTCTCACCTAAATTGCCGTGGATAAAACGCACACTTGGCACCGTCAGCAGATCATCTCCGACATGTGCCGTTACCTGAAGGAGCACCTGAACAGCTGGGAAACGATGTTGTCCGCGATGCGAGCGCACGCACAAAACAAACGGCCCGCCGAAGGGCGAGCCGTGGTGGCGGCGCGACAGAGCTGGCCGCAGATCTCTAGAAAACTACGCCCAAGCCTTGGATCTTACGGGCTTCGATATGGCCGTCGAACCAAGCGAAATTACGGGCGCTGCTATGCACGGGAATCAACGTCAGGTGGGAAGGCAGTTGTTGGTGGTTGCATGCTCCGACATGAACAGCGTCCGCGACGAAGAGGGATCGGCAATTGGTTCCGACTGCTCAGCTTAAATCAAGCCCGACAACCTCTCGTAACAGCCAACGCATCTCAAATACTAGGCACCGAAGCGAGAAACGCTAAATTTTCGCAGTGCGCTACGGCAACGTGCCGATCGCGCCGACTTTGAATACCTCAACGTGGCCATCGAAGAAATTGGCGTTCCTCACGCTACCATGGACGGGCTTCTTGGGTAACTGCGCATACCAAGTATTCGCCGGATTGTTGATGGCATACTGGTCCGTATCAATCATGGCCCAGGTGTTAGCCGGGGCGGGAATCTGGGTCAGTCGCAGGGGATTCGCGTCGTTGGGAGCATTTCCCTGTGGGTATCCGAAAGGTCGTAGGCCATTCACGGTTGCACCCGGAAGCTGATAGCTCACCTTGGTGCCAAGCTGACCGGCCAAATTGAGCGCGCCCTGCTGGTTTAACCGCGCATAACCAGCGCAGATGAAAACGGCGGCGGTTTGGGAAACCCCCGAGGCAGCTTTATAGCCCAGATACCGAGCGATATATCGCGTCATCTCGCCGTTTTGATTCTGGTCATAAACGGCCGTCTGGCCCGACCAAAGGCCAAACTGACCAACTGCTCCATTGGCAGCGGGCTGTCCACCCGGCAACTGATCGTCGTAGTCACTTGTATAGACAGTGAGCGCAATGGAAATCTGCTTTAGCCCATTGCTACACTGTGCCTGCGTCGCCTTCATCTTCGCCTTGGCCAACGCCGGCAACAGCATCCCCGCCAATATCGCGATGATGGCGATGACGACGAGCAATTCTATCAGGGTAAAGGCCAGCGTCGAAGCTGGGCGAGTCGCAGTGCGGTTCATGTTGTTCTCAGTGTTGACGCGACACACTACGCGAGAAACGCCACTTGGCAAGCGACTTAGACACCGTTGAATCCCGATGCCGGGCGCGAATAAGCGCGCCCCCCGCCCGTCCACCTACCCAGCCAGTTTGCCGCCATGCTCGATATCCGCCTCAATCCGCACCCGCACCGCTTTTGCAATGGCTGGGCGCGCCGGGACTTTCTCCGCGTCGGCGCGCTCGCGCCGCTGGGCCTCACGCTGCCCGCGCTGCTCGCCGCCGAGAAATCCGCCGGCACCGACAAGAAGGCCCGCACCAAATCCGTCGTGCTCGTCTATCTCGGCGGCGGCCTCTCGCACCACGACAGCTTCGACCTCAAGCCCGACGCGGCCTCCGAGATTCGCGGCAAATACACCGAGATTCCCACTAATGTCCCCGGCCTGCACATCGGCGAGCTACTCCCAAAAATGGCCCAGACGATGGGCAAGCTCACGCTCGTCCGCTCCGGCGCGCACAACAACGATCACCACGAAACCGCCACCAACTGGGTGCTCTCGGGCCGCTTCGGTTCGGCCTTTGGCGATTACCCGGCGATGGGTGCCGTCGTGGCGCAGCGCACCGGCTTCACTGGCGTGATGCCGCCTTACGTGGCCGTGCCGCGCAACCCGTCGTTCACGTGGGAGCTGGGCAAGAGCGCGTTCCTCGGTGGCCGCTGCGAGTCCTTCAAGGCCGGTGATCCTAACGCGGAGAATTTCAAGGTGCGCGATCTCTCGCTGCCCGCCGAGGTGAAACGCGAAAACGCCGTGCGCCGCAAGTCGCTGCTCGCCGCCGTGGACAATCTGGCCAAGCGCGTCGAGGGCAACGATCAGCTCGCAACCTACGGCGAATTTCAGCAGCGCGCCGCTGAGATGGTGCTCTCGCACGAGGCACAGAACGCCTTCGCCATCGAGCAGGAGACGGACAAGCTGCGCGACGACTACGGACGCAACACATTTGGCCAAAGCGTGCTGCTCGCACGCCGGCTCGTGCAACACGGCGTGCGCTTCGTGACCGTGAACTACGGCGGCTGGGACCATCACGCGAAGATTTTCACCAGCCTCGAAAAGAAGCTGCCGGAGTTTGACCAGGGTTTCTCAACCTTTATCCACGATCTGGATTCACACGGGCTGCTCAAGGACACGCTCGTCGTATGCATGGGCGAGTTCGGCCGCTCGCCGAAGATCAACAAAGACGTTGGCCGCGATCACTGGGGCCAGGCGGCGAGCCTGCTCTTCGCCGGTGCCGGCGTTGCGCGTGGCAAAGTGGTGGGCGCGACGGACCGCACCGGTGCCTTCGTGACCGACACACCCGTGAAACCCGCCGACGTGGCGTGGACCATCTACGACAGCCTCGGCCTGGATCCGCGCGGCGAAGTCCACACACCCGATGGCCGCCCCGTGACGATCCTCGACGAAGGACGGCTGGTGACGGAGCTATTCGGATGATAGGTCAGGGCGACCCGTTTGCCGTGGCCCGCCCGTCGCCGTCGGCACGCTTATCCGGTCTACCTACTTTGCGATGAGTTCGATTAAGCCAACTCAAACTTCACCATGAATGTCCCCCGCCAAAATTGGTTGCTCACCCGTCGCCACGCGCTCAAGGGCCTCGGCGTCACGCTGGCGCTGCCGTTCCTTGATAGCATGGTGCCTCTGCGCGCGGCGACTGCGGACCCCGCGCTCAAGGCGCGCCGCAGTGTTTTCATCTACCTGCCCAACGGCGTCTGCACAGCCGACTGGCAAATGAAGGAGGCAGGGGCGGATTACCAGTTGTCCAAGCCGCTCGTTTCGCTGGAGAAACATCGCGACGTGATCACGCCCTTCAGCGGACTGCATCATCCCAACGGCCTCGGCCACCATCACAACTGCCAGAGCATTTGGCTCACCGGGGGCAAGATCGGGCCGTCCGAACGCAACACCATTTCCGTGGACCAGCTAATGGCGCAAGTGACCGCGCCGATCACGCGCTATTCCTCGCTGGAGTTGAGCAATCAGGGCGGCTCACTGGCGGTCAACCCCGACGGCATCCAGTTGCCAGCCACGTTCAGCCCGGGGCTGGCGTTCCGCGAATTGTTCGAGGATCCGAAGGGCGGCATTGCCAAACAACGACGTGGTTATCAACGGCGCGGCAGCATCATCGACGCAGTGCTCGACGAGGCGCGCAGCCTCAGCGGCCAGCTTGGCAACGAAGACAAGGGCCGCTTGGAGCAA
>RFVF01000103.1 GCA_009922615.1 Pseudomonadota bacterium | reverse complement strand
CGTTCACCTGACGATTCACCATGCCTAGCTAACTCTGAGCAATCTAATTGCGAGGGCACCCTGACGGTTTGCCGAGCGAATACAACGTAAATCGCAGAAATTTTTTAGTTTAGCCCGGCGCGGCAAACAAACGGGCGACGGAAACCTGCAGGGCCGGCAGCAATTTCTCCGCGAGCGTTTCCCGCCCGGCGTAAATGTGCTGGAGTGCGAGCCCGTGTGGACTGCCGTGATAGACCTCCACGTTGTCGTAGCGCGGGTCTACCATCCACAGGCGCGGCACGGCGGCGGCCTCGTAAAGCTCCTTCTTTGTGACCGTGTCCCACCGATGGTCCGTGGAGCTGACGATCTCGGCCGCCAGCCAGAGCTTCCCGGTTGCCGCCGTGACCAGCGCCAGGTCGGGCCGCACGAAGGTGCCCGGCGACAATTGCACGATGGAACGCGGCTCCAGCAGCCGGGCGACCACATTACCCGTGAGCACTTTCACAAACTCTGCGTGCAACGTCGCGCAGATGTCCTCGTGCCGACCGGCAGATGCGCGGCGCAGGACGGAAACTCCTTCGATGATTTCTTCGTATTCGAGGCTCACGGGGAGGGAGAGTAATTAGTGATTAGTAGTAAGTCAGTCCCATGCTGGCCGTCGCCCAAAACTAATCACTAACGACTAATCACTTTTTTTCACGTCTTGGTGACTAGCCCGCAGAGGAACCGCCCGGTGTGCGATGCCTTGTTTCGTGCCACCTCCTCCGGCGTGCCTTCGCATACCAGTTCGCCACCGGCGTCACCCGCCTCCGGGCCGAGGTCAATCACCCAATCCGCCTCCGCGATGAGGTCGAGGTTGTGCTCGATGACGATGACGCTGTGGCCTGCGTCCACGAGGCGCTGGATGACTTCTACCAGCCGCTGCACGTCGCTCATGTGCAGGCCGATGGTCGGCTCTTCGAGGATGAACAACTTGCCATTCTGGATTCTGGATTCTGGATTCTGGATTCTATCCGGCCCGTCCTTCAAGCCGCCGAGCAAATGCGTCACGAGCTTCACGCGCTGCGCCTCCCCGCCACTCAAGGTCGGGCTAGTCTGGCCCAGTTTGAGGTAGTCGAGGCCGGTGTCGCGCAGTGCTTCCAGCGGGCGGCGGATGCGCCTTTGCGCGGCGAAGAACTCAAGCGCCTCCGCCACGCTCAGGTCGAGGACTTGCGCGATGTTCTTCCCGTTGAAGAGCACGTCGAGCGTCTCTGGGTTGTAGCGCAGGCCGGCGCAGACTTCGCAGCGCACGTAGGCAGGCGGAAGGAAGTTCATCTCCAGCTTCACCTCGCCCGCGCCATCGCAACCGGGACAGCGGCCTGCCGGGCTGTTGAAGCTAAACCGCCCCGGTCCGTAGCCGCGCATCCGCGCCTCCGGCACTTGGGCGAACAGCGCGCGGATGTCATCGAAGAAGCCCACGTAGGTCGCAGGCGTCGAGCGCGGCGTGCGCCCGATGGGCGACTGGTCCACTTCGTAAACGGCGGAGAGCGGCTCCGCGCCAGTGAGGTGGAGAGAAGGGTCTGGGGCAGAGCGCCGAGCACTGCTGGCCTTGGCCAGCGCGGCTTGCACGGCGGGCAAGAGGCATTCGCGGATGAGCGTGCTCTTGCCGCTGCCGCTCACGCCGGTGATGGCTACGAAGCGGTTCAGAGGGAAGCGGACAGTGAGGTTCTTGAGGTTGTGCGTCGCCGCGTTGTGCAGCACCAAAGTGGGACAGGCATCTTGCCTGTCTTCTGACTTCTTCCTTCTGGTTCGTTTGCCCGCCGTAGGGGAGTTAGATGACAGGCTGGAAGCCTGTCCTACTATGACAGCGCGCCGCTCGCCGCGGCTCGGATACTTCTTCCCAGCCTGCGCGCGGAGTTGCTGGCCGGTGATGCTCTCCTTGTGCCGGATTAGTTCCTTCAATGTCCCGCTGGCGATGACCTTGCCACCCTTCACGCCCGCGCCGGGGCCAAGGTCAATTATCCAATCGGCGTGGCGCATCGTGTCCTCGTCATGTTCGACCACGAGCAGCGAGTTGCCACGCGACTGGAGTTTCTTGAGTGCACCGAGCAGCAGTGCATTGTCCCGCGCGTGCAGGCCGATAGTCGGCTCGTCGAGGACATAGAGGACGCCGCTCAAGTTCGAGCCGAGCTGCGCGGCGAGACGCATCCGCTGGGCTTCGCCGCCAGAAAGCGTCGGGGCGCTGCGGCCCAACTGTAGGTAGCCGAGGCCGACTTCGCTGAGGAATTTCAGCCGCTCGCGAATCTCGGGGAGGATGTCGCGGGCAATTTCGGCATCGCGACCCGTGAGCTTCAGCGCGGAGAAGTAGGCGAGCGCGGCGTCCACGTTCGCGGCGGAGAAGAAGTCAATGGTAGGACAGGCATCTTGCCTGTCTTCTGGCCTCTTCTTGCGGCCTCGTGGTGGGGAAACGTGCAGGAAGTTAGATGACAGGCTGGAAGCCTGTCCTACTTGGAGTCGCACCGCGCGCACCACCGGATTCAGCCGCGCGCCATTGCACTCCGGGCAGATCTCGCGCTCGTTCGCCCAGCTCCACCAACTTTCCTCGACTGAGTCGGCGTTCGCGCCGCGCTCCACATCGGGGATGTAAAAGAGTTCGCCGAAACCGCGGCATTTGGGGCACCAGCCTTGCGCGGAGTTGTAAGAGAAGTTCTTTGGGTCCAGCGCGGCGAAGCTGGCGTGGCACGTCGGACACGCGCGCTCGGTGCTGTGGACCGTGATGCGACGATGGTTGTCCAGCGCGTAGAGGGTGCCGTGACCGAGCTTCAGAGCGGCGTCCACGAGTTGTGTGGTGGGGATGCCGGCTCGGCCATTTTTCTCCAGAACCCCCAGCACGATTTCCACGTCGTGCTCTTTGAAGCGGTCGAGGCGGAACGGTTCGTCCGTGCGAAACATCTTTCCGTCCGCCCGAATTTCCGCGTAGCCGTTCTTCGCGGCCCACGTGGCGACTTCGCTGTGGAAACCTTTACGGTTCTTCACCACGGGCGCGAGCAGCAGCAGATCGCCGCGCCGCTTGAGTTCGTTCTGCAAGTTCGCCGCTAGCGCGTCGCGGGTCTGGCCGGTGACGGGGACGTTGCACGTCGGACAGAACTGCGTGCCGAGCTTGGCGAAGAGCAGGCGCAGGAAGTGGTGAATCTCCGTGACGGTGGCGACGGTGGACTTGCCGCCGCCGCGCGAGTTGCGCTGCTCGATGCTGACGGTGGGCGGGATGCCGGTGATACAGTCCACGTCGGGCCGCGCCATCTGCTCCACGAACTGCCGCGCGTAGGCGTTCATCGCGTCGAGGAAGCGCCGCTGGCCCTCGGCGAAGATGAGGTCGAAGGCGAGCGTGCTCTTGCCGCTGCCGCTGACGCCGGTAACGACCACGAACTTCCCGCGCGGGATGGCGAGGGAAAAATTCTTCAGGTTGTGCTGCCGCGCGCCGTGTATGAAAACGGCGTCGCTGCCCGGAGGAAGTGTTTCCAAGTCGCTCATCGCCGGGCCTCCTTTGTGGAATGTTCCGCTGTCTCGCCACGCAACGCCGCTCCCGTGTGGCTGCGCTCGCAGTCGGCAACGTGCTCGGGCGTGCCCTGCGCGACGAGTTCGCCTCCTTGCTCGCCCGCCTCCGGGCCGAGATCGATGAGCCAGTCGGCGGCGCGGATGACGTCGAGGTTGTGCTCGATAACGAGGACGGTGTGGCCCGCGTCCACGAGGCGCTGGAAGACGGCGACAAGCACGCGCACGTCGTCGAAGTGCAGGCCGGTGGTGGGTTCGTCGAAGATGAAAATCGCTTTGTTTGGAGTCCCGCCTTCAGGCGGCTCGGGCGTGCTGCCGGCTGAAGCCGGGACTCCGAACTCTGCGAGGTGCGCCGCGAGTTTGAGCCGCTGGCTCTCGCCGCCGCTAAGCGTGTTGATGGGCTGGCCAAGGCGCAAGTAACCGAGCCCGACTTCCTGCAACACCCGGAGAGCAGCAGCGGCACGTTGGGCGGGCTTTGTATCAGGGAAAGCAGCAACGAAAACGAGGGCTTCATCCACGCTGGCCGCGAGCAGGTCAGCGATGGACCATGACGCCTCCCGGCCATCGAGTTTGATCTCCAGAATATGACCACGATAGCGCTGCCCCTGGCACGCCGGACACTTGATAAAGATGTCGCTGAGAAACTGCATTTCAATCTTCTCGAAGCCCGCGCCACGGCAGCGGTCGCACTGACCGACCGCGGAGTTGAAGCTGAAGGCGCTGGCGTTGAGTCCGCGTTGCTTCGCCAGCTCGGTCGCGGCGAAGAGTTCGCGCAAATGGTCGAAGGCGCCAATGTAAACGGCGGGGTTGGAGCGTGGAGTCTTGCCCAGAGCGCTCTGGTCCACGAGCAGGGCGCGGGTGAGGTGCTCGGAGCCGATAAGGCGAACGGGGGACACGGTCTGGCTTCTAGGGTCTGGGGGTTCGGAGCGGGCGTCGTCGGTGGAGTCAGTGGATTCAGTGACAGCCTTGAGATTTGAGATTTGAGATTTGAGATTTGTCACCAGCGCTGGCAACAGGCAGTCGCGGACGAGGGTGGACTTGCCAGAGCCGCTCACGCCGGTGAGGCAGACGAAGCGGCCGAGCGGGATGGTGACGGTGAGGTTCTTGAGGTTGTGGGCGTTCGCGCCGCTCAACACCAAAGTAGGACAGGCATCCTGCCTGTCATCTAACTTCTCTGTGGTGGGATGACTTCGAGGAGACTGCTCGACGGGAGATTTGAAGTTAGATGTCAGGCTGGAAGCTTGACCTGCTCCGATGGGCCGTCGCTGGCGCGACGGGATTTGTTTCCGTCCGCTTAAGTATTGCCCGGATAGCGAGATAGGGTGCTTCAATAACTCATTTAGTGTGCCTTGAAAAACGAGTTCCCCGCCCGTCTCCCCGTGGCCGGGGCCGAGGTCCACGATTTGGTCGGCGGCGCGCATGATGGCGGCTTCGTGCTCGACGACGACGACGGTGTTCCCGAGGTCGCGCAGGCGCTGGAGGATGGTGACGAGGCGCGCGGTGTCGCGCGGGTGCAGGCCCACGCTGGGCTCGTCGAGGACGTAGAGGGTGTTGACGAGGCGCGTGCCGAGGCAGGTGGTGAGGTTTACGCGCTCGGTCTCGCCTCCGGAGAGGGTGCGCGTGGCGCGGTCGAGCGTGAGGTAGCCGAGGCCGACTTCGGTGAGGAATTTTAAGCGGCTGCGAACTTCTTCCACGGCGTGAGCGAGCGGAGAGGGCGGGACGGAGGTGATAAGCGATGGGGAATGGGAAATGAGGAGGAGACGCGCGGCGAGGGCCTCGATGACAGCGAGGGCGTAGGCGACGGAGAGTGAGTAAAAGTCCGCCAAGGTGAACAGCACAGGGGTGAGGGAGAAAGCGTTGTTCGAATTCCCGGCCTCGCTCGCCAAAACGTTAGCGGCATTCCCCATTCCCCATGCCCCATCTCCTATCTCCAACTTGTAGAGCAGCGCCTCGGGCTGAAAGCGTTTCCCGTCGCAGGCGGCGCACTTCGTGTAGCTGCGGTAGCGCGAGAGCAGCACGCGGACGTGCATTTTGTAGGCCTTTGACTCGAGCCAGCGAAAGTAACCCTTCACGCCATACCACTTCTTCGGCCAGGAGTTCGCGGGGTCGCTGCTGTCGTAGCCGGGGTCGCCGTCCATGACCCAGCGTTGGTGCGCCTCGCTCAGGTCGCGGAAAGGGACGTTCATCGGCACGCCGAGTTTCTTGCAGAACTTCGCGAGGTCGGCCAACGACTCCGCGCCGGTGCCAGTGCGCCACGGTTTCACCGCGCCGCCGGCCAGCGAAAGCGAGCGGTCGGGCAGCGCCAGATCGTAGTCAATGCCGATGACGCGCCCGAAGCCCTTGCACGCCGGACACGCGCCGACGGGGTGGTTGAAGGAAAACAAGGCCGAGCTGGGCTCGCGATAGTCGAGGTCGCAGGCGGCGCAGTGGAGGCGGGAGGAGAAGGGTATAGGTGATGGGGAATGGGGAATGGGGTCTAGCGTCTCGGGGCTGGGGTCTGGGCCGGAGCCTGACAGGAGCGGGTGTATGGTGAGACGGCCTTTGCCGAAGTGGTAGGCTTGCTCGCAGGCTTCGATGAAGCGGGCGCGGTTGGCCGCGATGAGTTTGAGACGGTCTTGGAGAACAGTAATCAGTGAACAGTGTTCAGTAATCCGTGACGGTGCTTCTTCGAGGCGCACGACTTCGCCGTTCAGGAGAAGTCGCTGGTAGCCTTGCTTGGCGATGAGTTCGAGCGATTCCTTGAGCGACAGCTTCTCCGACAGCGCAAGGTCGAACGTGACGAGGCATTCTGAATTCTGAATTCTGAATTCTGAATTCGCCTTCTCCCAAACCCGCTGCGGCGGCTCTTTCTCCACCGACTTCCCGCACTTCCGACAGTGCAGCGTGGCGAGGTGCGGCCACAGCACCTTCATGTGGTCGCAGATTTCCGTCATCGTGCCGACGGTGCTGCGGGTGGTGCGGACGGAGTTGCGCTGCTCGATAGCGATGGCGGGCGGGATGCCCTCAATACTGTCCACGGCGGGCTTGTCCATGCGGTCGAAGAACTGCCGTGCGTAGGGCGAGAAGGTCTCGATGTAGCGCCGCTGGCCCTCGGCGAAAAGCGTGTCGAACGCGAGCGAGCTTTTGCCGGAGCCGGAGAGGCCAGTGACGACAATGAGCTTTCCGAGCGGGAGGTCGAGGTCGAAGCCCTTGAGGTTGTTGTGCCGCACGCCGCGCAGGCGGATCAAGTTGGCGAGTGGTGCGGGCTTTGGCTTCGACATTCCGGGCGGAAATTAGGAGAGGACGGCAGGCGAGGCAAGTTAGGGGAAAGGATTTGGCACGCGCTTATACAATCGTCTCGGGCAAGACCAACCGGTGCATCCCGGTGATGACCTTCAAGGAAGCCAGTTCCCCAGCCCGCCGCTGCACTCCGGCAGTGGCCGTGGCCAATCCCTTGCGCAACCATTCCTCCGGCGAGGCATCAGCCACAATCTGCCGCGCCGCCCCTGCGAGCAACGCATCCCCTGCCCCGACCGTGTTGCGGGCTCGCACCGCTGGCACCCGCGCGCGCCAGCCTCGTGACCCGGCCTCGTTCACCAGCAGACCGCCCCGTGCATCCCGTGAAACAAAAACCCAGCCGCCCGTGACCCGGGAAAGGGCCCGTGCCGCCGCCTCGATCTCCGCCTCCGAATCCAGCTTGCGACCGGCCCATTGGGCAAGTTCAAACGTGTTTGGTTTCACCAGAAAGGGTTTCGCCGTGACGCCCCGGGCGAACGCGGGACCGTCACAGTCCAGCACTACGCGCACCTTCAACCGGTGGGCCAGCCGGATCAAATCGCAGTAGATCGTCGGCCGGGCATCTCGACACAAGGCTCCGGAAAGAATCAACAGCGAGCTACGGCACATCTCCGCTTCAGCCGCCGCAAAAAACGTCCGCCATTCCGCCGGCGTGAGTTTGGGCCCGCGTGGATTGAAACGCAGTTGCGGCCCCTGTTCCTGCGTAATCATCACATTGGCCCGGGTCGGCTCGCCCACCGCGACCGCACGCACGGACACTTTCTCCGCGCGCATCTGCCGTCGGAGTTCCGCCCCCGTGGCACCGCCCAAGGGAACGAGCAACTTTACGCTGCCCCCCAGATGTCGCAGCCAGCGCGCGACATTCACCGATTTGCCGCCAGCCCAGCGACGTTCACCCAGCACCACGTTCTTCTCATCCCAATGGACGGACGTGACCCGCCATTCCACATCCACTGCGGGGTTCAGACCTATGACCAGAATTTGCACACCCGCAGCGTGCCGTGGGCCAACGAGGATGCCGAGCCCGGAATCGCGAATTACGGCACGACCTGGATGCGGTAGTAGAGATTCCGATTCGAGAGCGCCCCGGAGTGGATGAAATTGATGAGCCCATCCGGCGGAGCGATGATGTTCGTCAGCACCTGCCAGTTCGTATTGGCGAGATTGGTCAGATATTGGATTTGATATTTTTCACCCGGCACCACATCCAGATCGAACCCGAAGCTCTGACCGCCTACCATAGAACCAGCACCCGGTGGCTTCGCTTGAATCGGACCACTACCCAGTAGCACACCGTTTGAAGCCAGCCGGGCCATCACCTGATAATTGATATGGGTGTCGCCCCGGTTCAACACTCCGAAATACCAATCACCCACCAAACTGGGCAACCCGGCGTTGGTGTGAACCGCAAGCAATTCCGATCGGCTGCCCGGTCGCAAGTTTGCCAAGTCATAAGTCGTGGCCAGCGGGAAGGCACCCCTCCGCACCACGAGATCACCGTCACCTGTCAGGTTCCGCACTTCAAAGAGCGCGGACTTCACCTGCGTGGATATCGGCATGCGGAACAAAGTGCCCGGGGCATTGCCAGGAGACGTGACCCCGGCATAAGGTTGGCCATTCGCCGCAGTGACGAGGGCGTAAGGCAACCCGGTGCCCGTCGTCGCCCGCACAGTGTAGCTCGCTGGCGCACGGCTGGCGTTCTCCACACCCAGATACCAAGTGCCAGGCATCAGAGCCGTGGGCGAAGCGCCGTTGGTCACGAGGAAAATCTGTTCGCTGACCGTTCCTGGATTAACGCTGCGGTAATCATACGTCGTCGTGGAAGGCAACGTGGTCAAACTGTTCGAGCGCGCCAAATACAGATTCACGTCACCACTGACATTATAAAGTTCGAACAGTGCGGATGAGGCACCGGGCACCACATCGAACTGATAATAATTCAACGATGTCGTGCGAGGTATGAAACCCGCCATCGGCTGCCCGCTCGTCAGGACGGAAATGGCCTGCGTAGGGGCCGTCTGGTTGAAATCCACCTGCATGGCCAGACTGAGGTTAGTGGCTCCGTTCAAAGGCTTAATAAAAAGGTAATACTGGCCACCAGGACGAAGATTCGGCACCGAAGTGGCTGCATTGAACACTGCACCAGAGCCGACAGCACCGTTGGTAACGCCAACAAAACCTCGTGCCCCGGATGGTGCCGATCCAGAAGAGTTGGAAATAACAAAAGCGCCAGCAGAGCCGCTGAAGACTTCAAAGTTCCCCCGCGCACCCGGCAAAGCGGCCCCGAGCGCATTGAACGTGACCTGCACGGGTCCGCTGGCGCTGATGTAGTTCGTCGCCTGCGTGGCAGTATGCGGCACACTGACCACAAAGCTCTGCCCGGCTGACATCAGCACAAAGTTGTTGTTGGTATTGGGCGGCAACGGCAGCGACGTCGTATTGCTGGCAGCGTAGGAGAAGTTCAAATTCCACGAGAGCACTTGGGCATTACCGTTGGTGCCACCAATGCGGGTGTCTGCGATTTCCAAATACCACTGCCGGTTCGTGACGGTCACGTTGGTGAGCGTGCCTGAGCTGTTCGTGGCAAATGGCCCCACACCCCAAGTCCGTTCCCCAATAAACGCATCGAGCGATTCCTCCGGCAGGTAGTAATTCTTGGCTCGGTAACGGAAAATGCCCGCCTGCCGGTCGCGGTAATTGCCGGGACATGGTCCTTCCACGGAAACATAGATATCCACCCCATCCGTGGTGATGGCGGTGCCAAGATTCGTGCAGTTATACCCGGCGATCGCTGCAAAGTTCGTAAGATTGTTGACGATGGTGGACACCACAGCCATTGATGTGAGGTCGATTTCCACCAATACCGCGTCCACGGTCTGGTTGGGATTGAACACGCTCCCCACCGCGTAGGCACGGTCGATCGAATCGACAACCACAACCCCGTTCAGCACACTTGTAGTGCCGATGCCGAAGTTGAACACGGTCGTATTCATTTGTGTGCCGCCCAAGCTCCACTTCTCAATCAAGCAATCGCTTTGCAAGGTGTTGCCAGCGGTGTAAGACGCCCCGACAGCAACAAGGCCGGAGGCCGAGACAGCAAGCCCGTTGTAATGACCAGTCTTGGGCGAGTTTGTGGCCCAGAGCGTCGCACCATTGGTGGGATTTAGCGAGAGCAGGAACGGGAAATTGTTGCTCGGAGCCGTGCTGCTGTTGGTAAAGCCGGCGGCAATGATATTTGTGCCGTAAGCCGAGACGATGGCATTACCAGGATTGTGCAATGAAATCGGTGCTTCTACATAGACGCGCGGCGCGATGAACGGCCCGACCAGCGGCGTGGCAGGCGCGGAGATGCCGGTCACCACGCCCCCCGCCACTGTCACTGTCACCGGAACGGCCTGTAGGGCCGGATTGGGATTAGCGGGGTCAAGTATGGCGACCACAGGCGGTGCAGTATAACCGGAGCCGCCAAAGCCCAAGAACAGATTGGTGATCGCCCCGAGCGCATCGGTCTGTGCCTGGATAACCGCCACCTCTTGATACGGACGCACCCAGACAGGTTGGCCATTGGTTCTGATCTTGGACACAAACAGCCGGTCATATTGATCCAGGCCCAAGCCGACATTGTCACTGAACTGGGCATTGCCTATCGCATAGATAAAATTGGTGCCATTCTCGAGGCAGTTGGCGGCACCGGTGAAGTAGTCCCGGCTGACCGCTCCACCGATTTCCATACCAAAGACCGAGTTAGTGATGCCGCGTGAATTGATGACAGAGGTCGAGCCAATGGGCTGTGTGTTAGTGACACCGTTAACCGGGAAGATACTGACGAAAGCATTGGTCGGCATGCGTCCCTGATACGGGCTTACCATCCGGATGGCATTGTTATTCCGATCTGCGACGAACACGTTGCCGAAAGTGTCTGACGCGATGCCGCGTGGGTCGTTGAGTTCGCCCAAACTGCCACGGTCATTCTCAAGATATCCAGCAGTTCCGTCGCCGGCAATAAGCCTGCCCATCAGCGCGTTCCAAACCCGGTGATTACCGGATTCGCTCACATACACATTCTTGTTGCGATCTACCGCCACGCCAGAAGGTTGAGTATAGCTGCCCACAATGGTGGCATACCAGATGCCGTTACTTGCGGTCAGCCACACCACCTGGTCGTTCCCGGTGTCGGCAATGCAGAGGTTCGTTTTGTTGTAATATGCCTGACCGTTATAGCCGACGACCCCGAAGGGCGATGAGACAATGGCCCGTGGGCTGGAATAAGCCGTGAAGGTGGCTAGATTTGTCGGCTGCGGAAGCGTGGCGACCGTCCCGTTCGTGGAAATCACGCGGATCAGGCTGTTCCCCGTATCCGCCACAAACACAGTTCCGTCAGCCGCAATGGTGATGCCTTCCGGCTGATTGAACTGGGCCACAGCCGGGGCGCCGTCCACCGCCGGACCGGCCGCACCAGTGCCCCAGACAGTGAGGGGCAGACCACCACTGTTGGTGAAGAGCTTGATCTGGTTGTTACCGGTATCCGCCACGTAAATATTCCCGTTCGTGGCCACCGCCACTCCACTGGGTTTGCTCAAGCCACCAAGGTTGGCGCTGAACGGCAGGCAGGTGCCATTCGTGCCTACTTGCGAGATGGTCAACCGCTGGTCGAAACGCACGATCTGGTCATTCCCGTAATCCGCCACATACACGTTGCCAGTCGAATCGAGCGCGACGCCACGGGGCTGGCTCAACTGCGTGACCGTCGGCGAGGCACCCGTGAGCGGAGCGGAAAACTCGAAAGTCGTATTGGTGACGAAAGTGGACAAGGCGTGCTGGACCCCACGAGCCCGCTGAATGCACAACTCATTCGTCCACACCGTGGGAATGTTCGTCCCGAGCGGGTTGACAATGAACCGCATGAATCTCGAGTTTCCACTGAAAGACCAGTCAACATAGTAGTCAAGCCCGGTAGTTGGAAAGTTGGTCGGCGTCGTGTCGAAGAGATACTGCCCCTCGTATTCGATGATGATCCTGGCACGAGGAATGCCGACGTGGTGAATCCACACAACCCGTCCGCTCGTGCAGCCCAGATCGACGTCAAAGACGTTGCGGTTCGAGTCACCTGACCAGGTCGTATCCACTCCCGGAAAATAGTTATGCGTTTGCCCGACCGCATAGACCCCCATCGGATTGACCGCGACGCCATTGTAAGCCGTTTGATCGGGCGTGGAGTTCACCTGATTGGAGCCGCGATACCCGCTGAACGGTCCGGCCCAGTAGTTGGACATCGTCCAGTTGGTGGGATTGGTGACGTAAACGTTGGTGATTGCGGTCCCGCTGATGTTGGTGAAGATGTTGGTAAAATAGGTAGTCTGGTTCGTGGTTATGGGAGTCTGATACGCGGCGAGGAATGCGTCATTGGTGCCGCTGCGGTCCACCGCCCCGGCCATCATCAGCAATTGCCCTGTGTGTGCCATGGCCCGCGGTGATTCCTTGACCGGGGTGAAGGGGCTGCCCCCGTAGCCGAACAGCGTGTTGGTCATGTTTGTCATCAGCCGGGGCGGCGAGATGACGGCGGAGAACGGCGGCGGCACGAACTTGATGGGCAGCAGGTAGTCGTAATGCAGGAAGTTGGTGGCGGCACCGTTGGTGCTCACCGACGTGGTGCGGCTCGTGTCCTCGGTGAAATTGGCGAACAGGTTCGTTGTGTAAACATTCAAGGCAGCCGCGTTGCCGTTGGTCCCGCCCCGGTTCTCAAACAGCAGCACCCGGGTGCCGCGTGGGCTGACGAGATGGATCACCAGATCTTCCACGCGTGGGTGCTGAATGGCCAGGCCCACCTCGACGCCCGCTATCACTCGATCATCCGGCACGTTAATGAACAGGTTGGTCGTATAATTGTCGAGTAGTGAAACCAAAGAGTTGGTAAAATAGAACTGCGTGTCCGCCACCGCTAAATTGTAACCCAACGTGTAAACCAGATCCAAAGTCAGAATGCCAGCGGTGTTGTTCACGTAGCGGAAGTTCCATCGGCCGGGCAACAACGGCGGACTGCCAGAGGGTGAGATCGTCATCGTGGGATGCAGAGAGGCAGAGTCCAAGTCCAAGACCTTCTGCGAGTAATTGGACTGGGCCGGCACAAAGAGATAACCCGCAAACAGGTCCACCCCCTGCCCCGCGGCTACCGGCGCGGCCGGCAGTCCGCCAGTGATATCCACGTCCAGATTCGTCGCATAGACGGGAACATCCACATAGTCCACGATCGACTGGCCAGGATTGAGTCTGATCGTGCGCAGGAGCTGATTGCCGTTGGTGCGAATCGCATTCGTAAACGGCTGGATAAACAGGGTGGCCGTGTCCACGCGTCCCGTCAGAAACGGCGAGTTGTCATAGACCTCCAGAATCCAGAGCCCAATCGCATCCTTGCCCAGAAAATCAGTCACATCGCCTGGACCGTCCGGCGGGTTTCTGAAGCTGTCATAAAGTAGCGTATTGGTCTGCAAACCGGCGGTTCCGGGAAAATTCGAACTAGGGGTGATGGTGTGGTTGTTTAGCGTGATGGTGATCCCGTTGTGCGTGAGTGTGCCGACCAGATCGCCCAGGTTTTCATGCACAAACTGCAAAACCGCGTCCACACTGTAGATAGCTGAGTTGGTCGTGCAGATGCCGTAGAGTGTCACCCCACCTGGCTCCTCCGGGGCCCCGTCCGGAATGTCGATCGGAGCCGGAAACAGCGTGATGACCGGGGCCCCGCTTGTGCCGTTGGTGGAATAAGGCACCTGTGACGCGGACGCGAAGAAGCCGTAGCTGCCGCCCTGCTGATCTTCCGATTTTACACCGATATAGAAAACCTCGCCCAGCGCGGAGTTGGTCAGGGAAATCATTTCATAACCGCCCCGGTTCGTGGAGCGGAGCAGGTTAGGATCGGACATCACCACCGGATCCAAATTGGTCAGGTTGAATGCATTCGGTATGGCAACGCCGGGGGGAACACTGGCCAGGATCGGTCCCGACCGCGCGACATACAGATCAATGTCCGCGTCCTTGTTGCGGGCGCGGGCCAGGTTCGGCGGCAGGAAGGTGGAGAAGTTCACAAACGGACCACCATTGGTGAGTGGCAAGGTCACGACGTTGGTGATGATGTTCGTGACCCCGCCGACGATGTTCGTGACCGTGTTGGTCGCAGTGGACGAGGCGTAGTTTTGGTTGGTGAAGACGTAGAAGTTCCACTGGTTCGTGGTGCCATTCGTGTTTGCCAGCGCGCCGCCCACATACGAGAATGGTGAGTTCGCTCCGATGCGTTCCTCGAGATATGGGATGCCATTGGTCATCACATTCACCAGCCGGTTCGTATAAGTCGAGAAACCCGGCGCAGGGGCGGGAATGACGCTGATGGTGTTGGTGCTATCCGTGGAAATGACGAGCGTGTAGTCCTGAACCACGTCGTTAGTATTGGCGGTGACGGCGTTGACGTTGACTTTGTGCCCGATGACATAGACCCGATAGGGCGTGGTGAGATTGGTGATACCGGTGATGAAAACGTTCTCCACGTTGTTAACCGAGTCACGCTGACTCTGGCTCCCCTCGGGTGTCGGCTGCGTGGTCACGCTGCCAGCCGCAAAATTGTTTCCCTCGTAAATATTCGTCACCGCGGGTGGGACACCGATGACCGGGAACGAGTTGCTCACCACCAGGTCCAAGTCGTTGACCAGCTTGGTGGAGGACAGCGGGTTGCCCGGCGGGTCAGTCCAGGTCAGCGTTACCTTCAAAGTGTTGGTGCTGGAGAAGCCGGCCGGGATCGTGACATCGAACGCGTGATATTGCCCCGAGGTGAGATGGTTCGTCACGAATGCGCTCTCATCCACCACCACGATCTGCGCCACCGCCGGCCCGGCATTGGTGAGAAATGCGATGGCCGTGGTGGATGGCACGGTGTTGCTCAGGGAGGGAATGCCCCA
>RFVF01000102.1 GCA_009922615.1 Pseudomonadota bacterium | reverse complement strand
GCCACGGTCACGATGTCCATGCCCCGCTGATACATCTCGGGCGGGTAGAGCTGGATTTTCCCGGCGATGACGATGACGGACGGGGCTTTGCAGCGGTTCGGGTTCAAGCCCAGCGTGCCCACGCCGCGCGTGACCACGAGCCGGATGTAACCGTCGGTGACCTTGTTCTTGCGGCAGGTGTCCAGGACGGCCTTGGTCATCTCGGCGGGCGTCATGGGAATGGTGAGCAGGATGGCCTTGGCCGAGTAGTAGAGCCGGTCGATGTGCTCCTTCAGCTTGAAGACCCGGCCGTGGTAGGCGCGGATGCCTTCAAAAATGCCATCGCCGTAGAGCAACCCGTGATCGAACACGGAGATCTTGGCCTTGTCCTCGTCGTAAAACTTGCCGTCAATATAGACTTTCATTGCAAACGTCCGCGCAGCCTAGGGGAACGGCGCAAAGCGGCGCAACTCAGGAATTGGGCATCGCCGACCCCGCGCGCGATGTCCTGGAATTTTTCTGTTTGCCCGACCCGGGGTTTTGGTCAACATCGCGCACCATGCAACGGTTCCCGATTTATGCAACGCTCCTGCTGGCCGCCGCCTGGCTCGCCGGAGCCGCTGACTACAAGTTGAAAGACGGCACCACCCTGTCCGGCGAAGGCATTTCCTTCACGGACAAAGGCGTCGTCATCAAGAACGCCGACAACAAGGTGCTCCCCCGCACGGCATGGACAAATTTTTCGCAGGAAGGCCTGAAGGAGTTCGCCAAAAACCCCAAGGCCCGCCCGTTTGTGGAATTGCTCGTCGAAGATGCCCCCGCCCCGGATGGAACGGCTCCGGAGATCAATGTGCCTGACGCAGCGGCCGTTCCCGCGCGACCACCGGCCAAGTGGAAAGAAGTGGAGGGCAAACCAACGCTGCCCGAAAATCCCGGGCTCATTGGCGGGATGTTCACCACGGGCATCGGCTGGCTCAGTCTGATCGTCGTTTATGCGGCCATCATCTACGCCGGCTACGAAGTCGCCATCTATCGCCGCCGCCCGCGCAACATGGTCATGGGCCTCTCGGCCATTCCGTTTGTCGGCATCGCCGCACCCATCACCTTCCTCATCCTGCCGCCGGTCAAAAGTGAGGAGGAAGCCAAGCCCACCGCCGTGCAACAAGCCTTGGCCAAGGCCAAGGAAGAGCCCAAGCCCGAAGAAAAACCCGCGCCCGGCAAGAAGAAACCCGGTCTGTCCTTCGGCAAGAAGGCCGAGGACGCCGGCCACGACGCCCCCGCCGCCGCCGGCCCCAAACCCGTCGCCGTGGCCAAGCCCGGCAACCCCGCACCTGCTGCCCCGGCCAAGGCCCCCGCTGCGGCCGCTCCCACGCTCGAGCCCGCCGTCTATCGCCGCGGCGAGACCAACATCAACAAACGCTTCATCGAAACCAAGTTCGCCGGCTTCTTCAAAGCCGTGCTCGGCCCCGCCGAAAAAGACATGTGGGTCGTGTGGGTCACCGCCACTGGCGGTGAGCATTGGAGCAAGCGCATCGTCAGCATCACCCAGACCGATGTGGTGGTGAACTGCCCGCAGGAAGGCGGCGGCACCTTGGACGAAACCATCCAGATTGCAGCTATCCAGGAAATCCACCTCCGCCCCCAAGAAGGCTGATCCCATGAAACTCCGCACGATTTTGCTCTTCGGAGCGCCCGGCTCCGGCAAAGGCACCCAGGGCAAAATCCTCGGCACCATCCCCGGCTACTACCACTGCGCCTGCGGCGACGTGTTCCGCAATCTGAACGCCGACAGCCGCCTGGGCCGCATCTTCCTCGAATACTCCAGCCGGGGCGCACTCGTCCCCGACGAGGCCACCGTGGACCTTTGGCGCAACAACATCCAGGCCAACACCATGCTCGGCCGCTTCAACCCCGAGTGTGACACCGTCGTGCTCGACGGCATCCCCCGCAACGCCGCGCAAGCCAAGATGCTGCAAAACACGCTCGACGTCCGCGCTCTGCTCCACCTCACCTGCCCCGACCGCAACAAAATGGTCGAGCGCCTCCAGCGCCGCGCCCTGCGGGACAACCGCCTCGACGACGCCAACCTCGACGTCATCCGCAACCGATTACAGGTTTACGATCAGGAGACCAAGCCCGTGCTGGATTTCTACGGCCCCGAAGTCGTGCACGACATCAACGCCACGCAGACCCCCGTCGAGGTGCTCTGTGACATCCTGCGCATCCTCGCCAAGCTCTGACCGTGGGCCGGCAGTTCAACGAGTTCAAGGCGTCGGAACTTTTCTGCCCCCGCTGCCAAGCCTGCCAGCCCGTGCGTGAACGAACCGAGGGGCAGGCCACTCAACTCCTCTGTTCCCGCTGCGGCACCGTGGTCGGCCGCCACACCACTGTGGACCACCGGCTCGGCCCCAAGCTCGCCCGCCTCGTCAGCGGATTTTTCACGGGGAAGAAATGACTTACCGCGCGGCCGTCTTCGCCGCGCCGGAGCTGATGCAAAAGAGGTGTTTGTCGCCGCGCAGATAGAGCTTGCCGTCGCTGATGACGGGCGAGGCGTAGGTCGGCTCGCCGAGTTCGTTCTTCGCCACCAAGTCGTAGGTCTTGCCCGGCTTCACCACAAAAGCCACGCCGTCGTCGTTGAGGAAGTAAACCAGGCCGTTCGCGGAAACGAGCGAGGCGTGGCTGCGGCCGATCTTCTCTGACCACAGCGGTTCGCCGGTCTTGGCGACGAGGCAGTTGGCGTGGCCCTGGTCGCCGACGACGAGGAAGTAGTCGCCTTCGCTGATGGGTGAAGGCACGTAGGAAACCATGCTGGCCTTGGTGTGATGCCACGCGACTTGCGGGTGCGTGATCTGCGCTTGGTGATAAATGTTGCCGAGGTCGCCCTTGCCGTCGTGGCGCAGGCCGAGCAAGTGGTGCTGCGGAAAACCCGCCGTGAGGAAGAGCAGGTCAGCCTTCTCGTTGTAAACGAGCGAGGCGACGTATTGCTCGGTCGGGCCTTTGAGATACCAGTGGAGCTTGCCGGTGTCGGGGTCGTAGCTCGCGGTGGACTTGTCGCCCGCCACCAACATCTGCGTGCGACCGGAGAGCGTGCGGATGAGCGGCGCGCAATAGCTGCGGGTCTTGTTCGCGCGCGGCGTCTTCCAGAGCGTCTTGCCGGTGGCCTTGTCCAACGCGGCGATGTAGCTCTCGCCGTCGTGGTCGCCGTTCACGATGACCTTGTCGTTGTGCAAAATGGGCGAGGTGCAGAAGCCGTGGACGCTCTTGAAGACGCCGGGTCGCGCGAGCCACTGCTGCTTGCCGCTGAAGTCATACGCCGCCACGACCATGTCCTGCACGTCGAGGAACGCGACGTAAACCAGCTTGCCGTCGGTGGCGGGTGTGCTGGAGGCGTGGCTGTTCTCGCGATGCTTCTTCTCGAACGGCGACTTCACCACGACCTGCTCCCAGAGAATCTTCCCGGAGTTCTTGTCGAGGCAGATCAAGTTGCGCCCCTCCGTCTCGGCAACCGCGCCGACGGTGAAGAGCCGGTCGCCCCAAGTGATGGCCGAGGCGTGCCCGCCGGCGAGCGGCGTCTTCCACAACACATTCTCCGTGCCGCTCCACTTGACAGGAACATTTTTCTCCAAGCTCGTGCCGTCGCCGCGCGGGCCGCGCCAGCCGGGCCAGTTCTCGGCAAGGACAGGCAGTGCGCAGAGGGCGAGGAGCAGAGGAGACAATGATTTCATGTGCGCAGCAATGGACGGCCCGACCAGCGCGGGATTCAGGCTGGCACGCCACAAAGGGCTTTGCTTCAATGCGCCTATGAATCACCACGCTTCCTCCCGTCGCTCGTTTCTCCAAGCCACGCTCGCCGCGTCAGCCGCACCCTTCATCCTGCCTTCCCAAGTCTGGGCCGCAGCCAAGTCCGGCTCCGGACCCAACGGCAAAATCAACCTCGGCCTCATCGGCATGGGCATGATGAACCGCGGGCATCTCGGCGGCTTCCTCGGCATGAGCGACGTGCAGGTCGTCGCGCTCTGCGACATTCACAAGATGCGCCTCGACGACGCCGTCGAGCGCGTCCACAAGGCCTACGCGAAGGACAAGGAATCCGGCACCTACAAGGGCTGCACGGCCATCGGTGATTTCCGTGAGCTTATCGCGCGCAAGGACATCGATGCCGTGTGCATTGCCACGCCGGACCATTGGCACGCCATCCCGGCCATCCTCGCCGCGCGCGCGAAGAAGGACGTGTATTGCGAGAAACCGCTCTCGCTCACCATTGCCGAGGGCCGTGCGATGGTGAACGCCGCGCGTGAGAACAACATCGTCTTCCAGACCGGCAGCCAGCAGCGCACGGAGTTCAAGGGCTACTTCCGCCAAGCCGTGGAATACGTCCGCAGTGGACGCATCGGGAAAGTGAAGACCGTGCGCGTCGGCGTCGGCGGGCCGGCGAAGCCCTGCGATCTGTCCGATGAGCCGACGCCGGCGAACGTGGATTGGGAGATGTGGAACGGCCCCTCGCCAAAGCGCGGCTTCAACCAAGTCCTCTGTCCGCTCGACATCCACAAGCACTTCCCCGCGTGGCGCGACTACCGGGAATACGCCTGCGGCGGCCTCGCGGATATGGGCGCGCATCACTTCGACATCGCACAATGGGCGTTGGGCATGGACGACTCCGGCCCGGTGGAGATCCACCCGCCCGCCAGCGGCGACACCGGCCTGCGCTTCGTGTATTCCAACGGCATCGAGATGTTTCACGGCGGCCCAAGCGGCACGACCTTCGAGGGCGAGCTGGGCACGATCTACGTGGACCGCAAGGGCATCGAGTCCACGCCCAAGTCCATCCTCGAAACGCCGCTCGGCGAGAAGGATTTTCACCTCCCCGCCATCGCCAGCAGCCACAAGCAGAACTGGGTGGACTGCATCAAGACCCGCGCCAAGCCCGTGGCCGACGTGGCGATTGGCGCGCGCACCGCGCAAGTCTGCCAGCTCGGCAACATCGGCTACTGGCTGCGCCGCCCGCTCAAGTGGGACCCGGCGAAGGAGGAGTTCATCGGCGACACCGAGGCAAACAAACTCCGCAGCCGCGAGAACCGCGCGCCGTGGAACAAGGTGTGACGGAATGGAAATGGAAAACGAATCACCCAGCAAACCCCGCTTCGGCCGGTCGTTTTGGCTTGTCATCGCGAGCGTTGGTTTATTGATGGCATTCGTTGCCGTGCCAAATTTCATCAAGGCTCGCGCCACCCGCGCCAAGAATCCATGCATCGCCAACTTGAAACAGATTGACGGCGCGGTTCAGCAGTGGGCCTTGGAAAATAACAAAACCGCAACGGATACCTAATCGTTGAGCGACACGACGCTGCTTCAGTATCTCAAGAATTCACGGCTGCCCGTTTGCCGGGAAGGCGGTCGCTATTTGCCCGGTAGCACTGTTTCAGCCACCCCGCGTTGCACCCTCCGCGGCGACGGCCATTCGCTCTGATTCAAGCTTTTTTCCAGTGCCACACACCGGGCAATCCGCGCGCCGCGCGAGCTTGAGCCGGCGGAATTGCATCGTGCCCAAGTCCATCACGAGGCGCGCGTCGGCAAGCGGTTCGCCCAGGCCGGTGAGCAGTTTCACCACTTCCACCGCGCCAAGGCAACCCGCCGTGCCGCTCACCGCGCCGAGCACGGGGAACTGGCGTTTCCACTCTGGCGGCACTTCCGGCACGAGGCATTGCAGGCAGCCGGTGCGGCCGGGAATGAACGTCGTGAGGTGCGCCTCGAAGGCATACACGGCGCACTCGACCATTGGCTTGCGCGCGGCAAAGGCGGCGCGGTTCAGGGCGAGGCGCTCCTCGAACAGCGGCGCGGCATCTACCACCACGTCGGCCTGTGCGACGAGCGAAGCGGCGTTGGCGTCCGAGACATTTTCCGCGATGGCAGTGATTTCGAGGCGGGGGTTCAGTTCGCGCAAGCGTCGCACGATGCTGTCCATGCGCAGCAAGCCGATGCCGTCGTGGGTTTGGAGAAGCTGGCGGTTCAAGTCACTGCGCCGCAGATGCCCCGCGTGTGCCAACACGAGGCGGCCCACACCGGCGGCCGCGAGTTGATACGCGACGTTGCCACCGAGCCCACCGACGCGGGAGATGAGCACGGACGCGCCCTTGAGCTTGCGCTGCGCCGCCTCGCCAAAGCCCGGCAGCCACATCTGCCACTCGTAAGTGGCGCGTTCCTCCGGCGTGAGTTCGGGCAAGCTCATGCCGTGAGTCTGAAAGCCGCCCGCAGCGGCGGCAAGCGGACGTTATTTCGCCGCTTGCGCACGGCGGGCCGGGCTGTTACCAACTCACACAAGCCCGCAATACCCATGCACTCAAATCGCCCCACCTGCGATTGGCGCGCGCACGCCGCGTTCACCCTGATTGAATTGCTCGTCGTCATCGCGATCCTGGCCGGGATGCTGTTGCCGGCGCTCGCCAAGGCCAAAGGCAAGGCCAAGCAAGTGCAATGCGTGAACAACGTCAAACAGATCGGCCTGGCCTTCAAAGTCTATAACGGCGATTTCGATGAGCTCTATCCTATCCACACCCAGTGGAATGACTGGGGCGGCAAGCAGGGCACGTCCGCCCCGCCCAACCCGGTGGGCAACATCGTCGATACCAGCCGCCCGCTGAACCGCTATTCCGCTGACACGAAAAGCTACCGTTGTCCCTCCGATGCCGGTGACGCCGTGTGGAACATGAAGAATTGCTACGACGCCTACGGCAGCAGTTATTCCGTGCAGTGGAACACCGACCGTTATCAAACTTTGCACGTGACCGCCACCACCATCAACGGCACCAGCCGCGACAGCGCTTTCGCCGCGTCGCCCACGACGAAACTCATCTTCGGCGACTACATCTGGCATCGCGACCGAAACACCTTGTTGACCGCCACCGAATGGCACAACTACCGGGGCGAACGGCGCGTGCCGCTCTTCTTTGCCGATGGCCACGGGGAATTCTTCAAGTTCCCCCTGCTCTACGAAACCTACGGCACCGCCACGCCCACCAACCCGCCGCCCGACGTGACCAACGGCTGGTGGTGAGGGTCGCTGCTACGTGGATGGCACTTCATCCACCCGGCCCGAGATCATGCGAAAACTCACGTCAGCCAGTTGTGCGGCCTCGCGCCGGCTGTGCGTGATGTGGAGCGCCGTGAGACCCAGTTCGCGCTGCACGCGCTTGAGCAACGCGGCGAGTTCATCCCGCAACTCCTCGTCGAGCGCCGAGAGCGGTTCATCCAAGAGCAGCACGCTGGGTTTCGCCGCCAGAGCACGGCCCAGCGCGACGCGCTGACGTTCGCCTCCTGAGAGATGCTGCGGCCGACGTTCGAGCAAGTGCGCTATTCCCAGACTGTCGGCGAGTTCCTTCACCCGCGCGGCAATTTCTGCGGCCGGCCGCTGGCGGATTTCCAACGCAAACCCGATTTGCTCCCGCACCGTCATCGTGGGAAACATCGCGCCATCCTGCGGCACGTAGCCGATGCCGCGCTCACCCGGCGGCAGGTCCGTCACGTCGCGCTCGCCAATGAAAACGTGCCCGTCCGCCGGCTGCCGCAGCCCACAGAGGATTTCGAGCAACGTGGTTTTGCCGCAGCCCGTCGAGCCCATCAGCACGCCGTAGCGCCCGGCCGGGACGGTGAACGAAATGTTCTCCAATCGGAAAGCGCCTGCGTGCCAGGCCAGGTTGTCGAAGCGGATCACTAGGAACAGTTTTCAGTTTTCAGTTTCAAGTTTTCAGGCATGACAGGTGCGCCCACAGCTCCAACTGAAAACTGAAAACTTGGAACTTGAAACTTCATACCTCCTCCCCCAGCCACTTCACCGCCGCGAGCACGGCCATCGCGCACAGCACCATGAGCAAGCTCACCGCCACAGCGGCCTCGAGATTGCCCACGCTGAGTTCGAGCCAGACCGTTGTGGGCAGCACTTCCGTCTTCATCCGTGTCGCACCGGCGAAGACGAGGATGGGCCCGAACTCACCCAGACTCCGCGCCCACGCCACGCTCGCGGCGGCGAACATCCCGCGCCGCGCTGCGGGCAGCGTGACGCGCCAGACCGCTTGCGCCCGCGTGCAGCCCAGCGTCATGGCGACATCTTCCGGCCGTGACAACAGGTGGTCGAACGTGTGACGCATCGTCCGCACCGCGAACGCCGCGCCAATGGTGAACTGCGCCAGCACCACGCCGAACACCGTGTAGGTGAATGGCACGATGCGTTCGATGAACTGGCCGAAGCGCGTTTGAAACAGGATGAGCAGGCACAGGCCCATGACCATCGGCGGCAGCACGATTGGAATGTCGAGAGCCGCTTCGAGCCAGTGTTTGCCCGTGAACCGCGCACGCGCCAGCAGGTAGCCGACCGGCACCGCCAGCAGCAGTGAGAGCAACGCCGTCACGGTGCAGGTGAGCAGGCTCAGGCCGATGGAGTGTTGGATTTCCCGCTTGCCCAGCGCCTCGATGAGCTTGCCCGGCGTGGTGTAGCTCGCCGTGGCCGTAAGCATGGCCAGCAGGAAGAGCAGATACATCCCAGCCACAACGCCCAACGAAACCCAGAAGGGCGAAACGCGTTGGGCGGGCGATGACATCGCGACGAAGCTCAAAGTTCACCGGGCAAAGCTCAAGCGAAAAGCGGACCTAGCGCAGCCGTGCATGAATGTCCGCTTGCCCCGCCTCGGCAAATGGCTTACTTCACTCACCGATTTCAGCGCGGCGATTTGATTCTGGCATCGTGAGTAAACCAACCAAACCAGTGCGGCTCGGCATCGTCGGCTGCGGCGCGGTCACCCGCGAAATGCATCTGCCAGCCTTCATCCAGTCGCCCAACATCGAGGTCACCTACCTCTGCGACCGCGTCACCAAGAACACCGCCCTGGCCAAGGAGGAATACGTCCTGCCTGATGCGCGCGTCACCGCCGAGGTGAAGGACTTCGCGGGTCACGTGGACGCGGCGGTCGTCGCGGTGCCGCCGAAATTTCACGCACCCGTCACGTGCGAATTGCTGGCGATGGGCATCGACGTGCTGTGTGAGAAGCCCATCGCGTTGAGCACCGCCGAGGCGCGGCTGATGAGCGATGCCGCCCGGAAACATGGCCGCATCCTGGCCGTGGGCTTGATGACGCGCTTCCATCGTAACACGGAAGTTTTCCGGCGCATCGTGAACGATCCGCTCATCGGCGAGATTCAGGAAGTCATCGCCGAGGCCGGCTCCGTGATGGGCTGGATCATGACGAGCGATGCCTACTTCAACAAAAAGCTCACGCTCGGCGGTGCCTTCTTCGATTCCGGTGTGCATCTGGTGGACCGCGTCGTGGACCTATTTGGGGACGTGAGCGACATCGCCTACGAGGACGATTCGTTTGGCGGCGTGGAGTGCAACGCGAATTTGACCGGCAAGCTCACCATCGCGGGCCGCAACGTGCCGTGCCGGATGAGCTTCAGTTGGACCCACGCCCTGTTCAACGGTATCCGGGTCATCGGTTCCAACGGCACCGCCGAGGTGAAGTATCTTGATCCCGACGCAATCGCGGTCACGCGCACCGTGGGCGGCGAACCACTGGAACTGGGCGTGCGCTACCAGGGCGCGGCCCCGAACCCGTATTTGCTGCAAATCGAGGACTTCGCCCGCGCCGTCCGCACGCGCGGCACGCCGAAGGTAACAGCCGAGGCGGCCATGCTCTCGCTGGCGGTCATCGAACGCGCCTACGCCGCGCGCACCCCGATGAAGCAGCCGTGGGTGGAAGTGAACCGGTAAGCCCCAAACTTCTACTTTCGCATGACGCCTTCCAAAATCCTCCTCACCGGCGCGACGGGCTTCATCGGCACGCGGCTGTGCGAACGGTTGAAACTCCATTGGAGGCTGCCGTATCGCGCGCTGGTGCGCAATTACACCCACGCCACGCGCATCGCCCGGCTGGACACCGAGATGATCCCCGGCGACCTCGGCAAGGTGGACACCATCCTGAAAGCGCTCGAAGGCTGCGACACGCTCGTGCATCTCGCCCACGGCGAAGACCATCTGGCGCCAAAGGAAACCGCCAACGTCATCGCCGCCGCGTTGCACGCGAAGGTGAAGCGCTTCGTGCACATCAGCTCGATGTCCGTCCACGGGTCGAACCCCGGCCCGGAAAGCTGCCGCGAAGCCACTGCACCCATCGTCCGCCGGGACGAGAGCACCTACGTCGTCTCGAAGGCAAAGGAGGAATTGCTCGTGCGCCGGGCGATTGAGCGCGATGGACTGCCCGCGATCATCCTGCGGCCCACGGTGGTTTACGGGCCGTATGGCGGCTTCGTCCTCGCCGCGATCCAGCAGGCCAAGGGCGGCGTCATCGGCCTGCTCGACGAGGGCAAGTGGGTCTGCAACGCCGTGATGGTGGATGACGTTTGCTCAGCCATCCACGCGGCGATCACCGCGGACAAGGGCGTCGGCCAGGCGTTCTTCGTCAACTCCGACAAGGCCATCACCTGGCGCGAATGGAACCTGACGTTTGCCGAGATGCTGGGCCAGCCGGTGCAGACGGTGAACTTTGACACCGCCGAATTGCGTGCCTACTGGGCGAAGCAACGGCCGACGTTGAAGTCCAATTTGACCGCCGCCGCGAAGCTCGTCGTGTCGCCCGACCTGCACCGGCAGTTCGGCAAGATCCCCGCCGTGAAGTCCGCCATCGTGTGGGCGAAGGAAACGGCCAAGGCGCGCATGGGCGAGGAGAAGGTGCTCGCGTTCAAGGCGAAGATGTCGCCGCGTCCACGGGCCAGCACGGGGCCAGGCGTGCCGATGCCCAATCCCAGCCGCATCCGGCTCGAGGCCTTCCCCATCGCGTTCTCCAACGATTTGCTCAAGCAGACCCTCGGCTGGAAACCCGCCTATGACTTCCAGGCCGGCGCGGAAGTCACGCGGCAGTGGCTGGAGTTCGCGCGGCTCATTCCGCCGAACGCATGAGCGCGCCGCTGCCGCCGCTGGAACAGGAGCACAAAGCCTGGGCGGCGTTGCGTGCGTTCGCGACCGACGACCGCTCGCGGGGCGAGGATTATTTCCGCCAAGGCCGGGTGCTCGCCGTGAGCTGTGCCGTTCCCGGCACGCATTACCAAGCCGATGTCGAGGGCACGGAGGTGTATGAAGTGGACTGGGAGTATGAGAGCGGCAAGTGGGTAAACTCCTGCTCGTGTCCGCTGGATGGCGACTGCAAGCACGCCTACGCCGCACTAAAGACCCTGCTCCTCAGCCCGACCAGCGAGGCCAGCGGCGTGGTGACGCCCGCAGGCAAACCCAAACCCGCCGCCCGCCATACGCCGAGCGTCAGCCCGCTCGGCGACCAGCTCCGCCAGGCCGTGGGCCGCGAGTTGACGCGCAAGGAGATTGCCTACCTCAGGTTGGTCCACGCCATCGCCGGTCGCGTGGCCGTCGATAGCGCCGTTTACCCGACGGACTTCACGGCGCTGGGCCTGACGCCACCGGTCACGCACACCGTTGCGCCGCTCAACATCTGGCCAGCACCGCCGAAGGACGAGCACGAGTTATGGCTCTACCTCGTCCACGCCACCCAGCTCGCGGGCGGCAGCATCCCGAAGTTCATGGAGCCCGTCAGTGATCTCGCCCACCTCGGTGACCGCCTCCGGCACTGGCAACGGGAGCGCGAGGTCGAGGCGTGGCAGCAGCGCCTGCGTGCCGTGGTGTCCGAGGATCAACCGGTCGAGGCCGCCGCGCCGACGGAGCTGCGTGTGCGCCTCTCCCAAGTGGGCGCGGAGCTCGAAGCCCGGCGACCTGGTGCCGAGGCGTTTGAACCGCTGAAGTCCGCTGCCTTCGCCCGGCTCACGGAGCAGTTGCAGACCGGCCAGGCCACGCTGACGCCGGAGCAGGCTGTGCTCTGGCAGACCTTTCGCAGCCGGTATTCCTCGATGGGTGTGCAGTCGCGCGTCCACGTGCGCGATGCGGATGCGACGCGTGTGTTGAGCTTCCTGCTGCGCACGCCGCCAATGCGCGCCTACCTCGCGACACCCACGGGCACACCGTATGTGTGGAGCGATGAACCGTTGCGCTGGCGGCTCACGCCGGCCGAGAGCGACGACGGGGATTACTTGCTGCGGCTCATCACGGCGGACGGGCAGGCGACGCCGCCGGTGCTGCTGGTGGTCGCCGGTTCGCCCGTGCTCTACGTGGGGAAAACGACCGTGTTCACCGGCCCGCCGTTGGTGCCGGGCGTGGTGGACCCGACGCGGGAGAACCGCATTCCCGCCGCCGCCTTCGAGCGTCCGGAAGGCGTCGCGCTGCTGCATCGCCTCGGGCTGGAGCTGCCCCCGCGCCTGCGCCAGCGCGTCGAACACCGGCCGTTGCGGCTGCGCCTCACCGCGTCGCTGCGCCCACTCAATCACTACGGCAAGTCCGAGGAGTTGCTCGTGCGCGTCCACGCCTTCTCCGCCGACGGCGCGGTCCTGGAATACTGGACGCCCCAGGGCTGGGGCACCGAGCGCACGCCGCCGTCGAAGGCCAAGGCCGACCGCGCCATCGTCTTCTACGACCGCACCGCGCTGGCGGGCGTCGGGACCTTGATGGCACCGCTGAATTGCCACGCCGACCGCTTCGAGGGTGAGCTCACCAAGCGCGTCACCAAGAAGTTCCCGGAGGAGTTCGCCGCGTGGCTGCGCACGATCCCGCCCGAGGTGGAGGTGAAGCTGGAGGGCGAGCTCGCCTCGTTCACCGAGGGCGCCATCGCCGGCACGGTACAGCTCGAGGCCACCGAGGCGGGCACCGACTGGTTTGACCTGCGCGTCATCCTCAACGTCGCCGACACGCAGCTCACGCAGGCCGAGATCAAGCTGCTGCTCTCCGCCAAGGGCGGCTTCGTGCGGCTGGAGAAAAAGGGCTGGCGCAAACTGGAGTTCAAACTCAGCCCCGAGGAAGACGAGCAACTCGCCCGCCTCGGCCTCACCCCGCGCGAATTCACCGACGAACCGCAGCGGCTCCACGCGCTTCAGCTCGCCGATCCCGCCGCGCGGAAGTTCCTGCCCGAAGCGCAGACCCTGGCCGTGCAGCGGCGCGCGGCCGAGCTCAAGGCGCGCGTCGCGCCCGCGTTGCCCGCCGGGCTCAAGGCCGAGCTGCGGCCCTACCAGCTCGAGGGCTTTCACTTCCTCGCCTACCTCGCGGCGAACCGCTTCGGCGGCATCCTCGCCGACGACATGGGCCTGGGCAAAACCCTCCAAACCCTCGCGTGGCTCCTCTGGCTCCGGACGCCGTCCGCCCCTCCCCAGACGCCAGACGCCGGACCGCGTCCTCTCCCCTCGCTCGTCGTCTGCCCCAAGAGCGTGACGGACAACTGGCGCGCGGAGGTCGAGCGCTTCGCCCCCGGCCTGCGCGTCAAAGTCTGGTCCGGCACCGCCGCCGAAGATTTGCCCGCGCTCACCGGCACCGCCGATCTGCACGTCCTCAACTACACGCAACTCCGCCTCGTCGGCGAGTCCCTCGCGCGCACGGACTTCCAGGCCGTCATCCTCGACGAGGGCCAATACATCAAGAACCCCTCCTCCCAGACCGCGCAGATCGCCCGTGCCCTGCGCGCCGAGCACCGCCTCGTCTTGAGTGGCACGCCGATCGAGAACCGCCTACTCGACTTGTGGAGCCTCATGTCCTTCGCCATGCCCGGCGTGCTCGGCAGCCGCGCGCAATTCACCCAGCTCTACGATGCGAAGGAAGACCCGCACGCCCGCCGCCGCCTCTCCGCGCGCGTCCGGCCCTTCCTCCTGCGCCGCACCAAGTCCCAGGTCGCGCGCGACCTCCCCGACCGCGTGGAGGAAGACCTCTACTGCGAGATCGAGGGCGAGCAAAAGACCCTCTACCGCGCCGAGCTGAAGCGCGCCCAGCAGATGCTGCTCAAGGTCTCCACCCAGAAGCAGCTCAACCAGGACCGCTTCCACTTCCTCACCTCCCTGCTGCGGCTGCGGCAGATCTGCTGCCACCCGCGCCTCGTCAAGGCCGACTCGAAGGCCGAGAGCGCCAAGCTCGAGGCCTTGCTCGACCAGCTCGAACCGTTGATGGACGAGGGCCACAAGGTGCTCGTCTTCTCCCAGTTCGTCTCGCTGCTGGACCTGCTCAAGGTCGCCCTCGCCGAGAAAGGCTGGCCCGTCCACTACCTCGCGGGCGACACCGAGAACCGTGGCGCCGTCGTGCGCGACTTTCAGGCGCAGCCGGGCGGCAGCGTCTTCCTCATCTCTCTTAAGGCCGGCGGCTTCGGCCTCAACCTCACCGCCGCCAGCTACGTCGTGCTCTTCGACCCGTGGTGGAACCCCGCCGTCGAGGCGCAGGCCATCGACCGCACGCACCGCATCGGGCAGACGCATAAAGTCATCGCCTACCGCCTGCTCATCAAGGACAGCATCGAGGAAAAGATCCGCGCCCTGCAAAAGACCAAGCGCGCCCTCGCCGAGGACGTGCTGGGCGAGGAGAAGTTCGCCCAGGCACTGACGCTGGACGACCTGCGCTTCCTGTTCGCCGACTGAGTCCGCCCCCGCCGCCACGCGGCTGAACGGCGCGCGCCCGAAGCGCCGGCCCGGGTGCCAAAGAAGCCTTCCCAAACCGGCGCGGGGCTGGTTTCCTCCCCCCATCCTGAACATGCCAACCGCCAACTTCCATCATGCGCGGGGCCGTGCAGGGACTTTGGTCTAATCAATGTTAAGCGTCATCGCGTATGTGGGCCGCACTCCAGCATCAGAGCCATGTCGAGTGTTATGAGGAGTATCAGCAGCATCGCACGAGTCCAGACCAAGAATGGATGCCGATGGTTCGTGCCGTGCAGCATCTCCAGACGCTCCCAGTCGCACCGCAGCTTTTTGCTTTCACATCGCTTTGGCGCTTTCATGTCACCACCTCTCCGACCTA
>RFVF01000101.1 GCA_009922615.1 Pseudomonadota bacterium | reverse complement strand
GGGGCACGAAACGCTCCTCCCAGGGCATGGTGGTGGAATCGAAGACCTGTAGTTCGTGGTCGGACATGGTGCGCTCCTGAGAAGGAAAATGTCGCCGGTCAGGCTTTGGTCCACTTGCCGGTCTTGATGTCGAATTTCACTTTTCCGGCGGTCCGCATGCGCATCAGCAGGTCCTGCAGGGCGTAGTTGTATTCGTAATTCGTCAGCCGGCGAAATGACGAATGCTGCCCGCTGTTGCGGCGGACGAGGGACGCCGTATTCAGCTCCCCGCTGAGCCAATCGACGATGCGTCCGCGGTCCGCATCCGCGAGCGCATAATCCGGTTCGTCCTTGGGGGGCATCTCGGACTTGCTGAGGGCGTTGAACACCTCGCGCCACCGCTCCACGTCCGGGCCGGTCACCAGATCGGGATTAAGTTGGTCGATGCGCAGCCGGCCCTTGGATTTTTCGGGACCATGACAGGCCAGGCAGTTCTTTTTCAGGATCGGTCCCACCGACTTTTGAAAGAAAGCGACGTTCGCCTTGGGAATGGAGCCGGAGGCGCGCGCGGCTTCCTTGGTCGCTTTCAACAAACTGGATTTTTCGCGTCCTAGTTCTTTGGCCGCTTCCAGAGAAATCGGTGTCTCCTGCCCGCTGGCGGCCAGAATCGCCCAAGCCCTTACGAGAACAAGCAACACCGTGTTATTGATAGGTTTCAACTTATTGGAATTTGCTTTGGGCGCGCGGCGCGGACCAGAGGGAATACTATTATTGCGCTGGATTCACTGTCGTCAATTCTGAGCTTGGTGGGAGGCGCGTCAACCCTCGTTTTGGTTTTCCTCTACTGGCTGTTGAACGCACTGGCATTGCTTTTAGTGTGTGGCATTGAACTGTGACACCGTTGTTCGATTTGAGCTTCCGCGCGGACGAAAACCAACACCGCCGAAGATCTATACTTCAGGCGAGAATGGGCTTCACTATCTCTCCATGCACATCCGTGAGCCGGTAATCGCGGCCCTGAAAACGATACGTCAGCTTGGTGTGGTCGAGCCCGAGGAGATGCAAGGCGGTCGCGTTGAGGTCGTGGATGTGCACGGGATCCTTGACGATGTTGTAGCTAAAGTCATCGGTCTCGCCGTAGACCTGACCACCCTTGATACCGGCACCGGCCAGCCAGACGCTGTAGCAGCGCGGGTGATGATCCCGGCCGTAGTTGTCCTTGGTCAGGACGCCTTGGGAATAAACCGTGCGGCCAAACTCCCCACCCCAGATGACCAAGGTGTCCTCAAGCAGGCCGCGCCCTTTCAATTCAGCCAGCAAGGCGGCGGTGGGCTGATCGGTGTCATGGCACTGGCTTTTGATGCCACTGGGCAGGTTGTTGTGCTGATCCCAGCCACGGTGGTAGAGCTGGATGAATCGCACACCGCGCTCGGCGAGGCGTCGGGCCAAAATGCAATTCGCCGCATAGGTGCCAGGCTTTTTCGATTCGGGGCCGTAGCGGTCGAAGATGTCGGCCGGCTCCTTGGAGAGATCCGCGAGGTCCGGGACGGCGGACTGCATGCGGAACGCGAGTTCATACTGGTCAATGCGCGCCTGCGTCTCCGGGTCCTGATACTCCGCGAACTGCAGGCGATTGAGCGCGGCGGCGTCATCCAGCATCGCACGCCGACGCTCGGGCGTGATGCCCGGGGGATTGGACAGGAACAGAACCGGATCCTTGCCGGAACTCAAGCGCACGCCTTGGTAGCGGGATGGGAGAAATCCGGAACTCCACATGCGCTCGTGCAACGGCTGCGCGTTCGTGGGGCCGCTGGGACGGGAAATCAAGGCAACGAACGCCGGCAGGTCGGCGTTCTCCGAACCGAGCCCATACGACACCCATGCACCGAACGCCGGCCGGCCGCCGATCTGGTGGCCGGTTTGCAGCAACGTCATTGCCGGGTCGTGGTTGATCGCCTCTGTGTGGAGTGAACGGATAACGCAGATGTCATCTGCGAATTTCGCCGTGTGGGGCAGCGCTTCCGTCAGCCACAGTCCCGACTGGCCATGCTGCTGGAACTTGAAGACCGACGGGGCCACCGGGAAGCGCTTTTGCCCGGCCGTCATGCCGGTGAGCCGTTGTTCGCCGCGCACCGAGGCGGGCAGGTCCTTGTCAAACTGGGAAACCAGGCCGGGCTTGTAGTCGAACAAGTCCAACTGCGAGGGCGCGCCAGCTTGGGTGAGCCAGATGATGCGTTTCGCCTTAGGGACAAACTGTGGCGGTTGGGTCGCGGCGAACAGCCGCGGGTTGACGAGGGAAGCCAGCGCAGCGGCACCAATGCCCGCAGCCGAGCGGCTTAGGAAATGGCGGCGGGAGAGTTCGTTCTGTAGGGACGGCAAGCTCATGATTTCATTCCTTCGTGATCGTTTCGTCCAGATTGAGCAGTGTGCTGGCGACCGTGGTGAAGGCGGCCAGTTCGGCGAGATTCAACTTGGTATCGTAGCCCGCCGAGCCGACGGCCAGGAACGACTTGGCCGCCTCCGTGTCCTTGGTGAAGTCAGCTCGGGCCAGGGCATATGCCGCTTGCAGGATCTTCAATTCCGCCGGCGCGGGCGGACGTGCGAGCAGTAGCCGGAAGCCCATGGTGAGCCGTGCCTCCTCCGTGCTGCCGCCTTCCTTCATCATGCGTTGCGCGAGGAAACGGGCGGCTTCGACATATGTCGGGTCGTTCAAAAGGTTCAGGGCCTGCAACGGGGTATTCGTGCGCGGTCGCCGCAGGGTGCAGCTCTCGCGGAAGGGTGCATCGAAGAGCAGCATCGCGGGGTGCGGAACGGAACGCTTCCAATAGGTATAGAGGCTGCGGCGGCGGAGTTCGTCTCCCTTGCCCGGCACATACGTGTTGTAGCCGTTACCGGCCGTGATCTGCTCATAAAGCCCGGGCGGATGATAAGGCTTCACCGAGGGCCCGCCGAGCTGTTCGACCAGCAGTCCGCTGGCAGCAAGGGCCTGATCCCGGATGAATTCGCCGATGAGCCGGTGGCGCGGACCGCGGGCGAGCCAACGATTTTCCGGATCTCGTTCCCGCAACGTCGGCGTGAAGCGTGAGGCCTGCCGATAGGTCGCGCTGGTGACCATGAGCCGCAGCAACTGCTTCACGTCCCAACCGCTGCGGATGAACTCCTGCGCCAGCCAGTCGAGCAGTTCAGGATGGCTCGGGAGCGCGCCTTGCGAACCGAAATCCTCACTCGTCTTCACCAGACCGGAACCGAAAACCTGCTGCCAAAAGCGGTTCACGGTGACACGAGCCGTAAGCGGGTTTTCCGTGCTCACAAGCCACTTCGCCAGCCCGAGGCGGTTGCGGGGCAATTCAGGCGACAGCGCCGGCAAGACGGCTGGAGTCGCTGCTGTGACGGCGCTCCCGGGCTTGTCATAGGCCCCGCGCATCAGGATGAACGTCGGGCGCGGATCCTTTTGCTCCTCCATTACTAGCGTCGTGGGTATCTCGTTCTCCGCTGCCGTGACCTGCCTCTTCAAGCTGCTCAGCTCATCGTTGAGCTTTCGATGTTCTGGCCGCTGTGCGATCCGGAAGGCCGCGAGCTGCTGTTGTTCCGCCTTCGAACGACCCGCCGACTCTTTCCGTGTGATCGCCTCTACAGCGGCGGGTGTCATCAACTCGGGCTGCACCTGAGCGACGAACAGTCGCCAGCGCGATGGCCCGCCGGCATTCTCCACGCCGATCTCGATTTGGACATCGCGGCTTGCCTCCGCCGCCAGTGCGGGCTCGAATTCGAACACCGCGTGCACCGGGCGTTCCGGCTTCAAAGCAAGGACCGTCCGGGTCTTGCGGTCATTATCCAGCACCTTCTCGGTTTCCCCGATCGCGAGCGAATCTCCCCAGGCAATGGCGCGCAGCTTTTGCTGTCCCAGCTTGAGTTCGCTCCACTGGAAACTGGCCGAGGTCGCCGTGGTCCCACATTCGAGGCGCAGCGCGGTGATGCGTCCAGCGGGCAGGCGCGCGGTGAGCTTGAGGGTGTTCGGCCGCGTCTCCTGCGGGCCGACTTTCAAGGTCGTGGCGGACGCATCAATCACCGGCGGCTGATCTCCGCCGCTGGCCTTGAGCAGGCTCAACGGCTCCCACTTCACCACCGCCGAGGCGACCCGGTGCGCCCACTCCTCAACGCCACTCACAGACCGATTGGTGAGCGCGGTGAGCTGGTCGTTCACCGCTTTCAGCTTTCCGTTCAAAGCGGCTAGTTTCGCTTCCGTTTCCGGGGAGGGGAGCTTCACAAACGGCGGGGCGTTTTGACGGATGGGATTCGCATAAATCCCCACGCCTCTTTCGGGCACGTTGTGGAAAAACGCTTTCAACGAGTAAAAGTCGCGCTGGGTGAAGGGGTCGAACTTGTGATCGTGGCAGCGGCAACAATTAAAGGTCTGCCCCAGCCAGGCCGCTGCGGTCGTCTCCACGCGATCCGCAGTGTATTCGGCGAGGAACTCCTCGGCGATAATGCCACCCTCCTCGTTCAGCATGTGGTTGCGATGAAAGCCCGTGGCCACCCTTTGCTCGAGGGTCGCGTTGGGCAGCAGATCACCCGCCAGTTGCTCGATGGTGAACTGATCGAACGACTTGTTGTCATTGAACGCGCGGATCACCCAGTCGCGCCAGGGCCACAGTTCACGGTCGCGATCCACCTGGTAGCCGTTTGAATCCGCATAGCGCGCAGCGTCCAGCCAGTCGACCGCCATGCGTTCGCCATAGCGCGGAGATTTTAGCAGGCGATCCACCACCCGCTCATATGCCTGCGCCGACGTGTCAGCAAGAAAGGCATCAACCTCCGCCAGCGTTGGGGGCAAGCCGGTCAAATCCAAAGTGACGCGCCGGATGAGCACCGTTTTGAGTGCCTCGGTGGAGGGCGCGAGCGCGGCGGACTCCAAGCGCGACAACACGAAGTGATCAATCGGATTTCGCGGCCAGTCCTTGCGCCGCACGGAAGGAACCTTCATCGGGGAAAGCGCCACGAAGGACCAATGCTCCTCATACTTCGCCCCTTGGGCGACCCACTGCCGCAGCTTCTGCTTCTGCGCCGAGGTCAGCACCTTGTGCGATTTGGGCTGTGGCATCACTTCGCCCGCATCACTGCTGTTGATGCGCTTCAGCAACTCAGACTTCTTCACGTCGCCCGGCACGATGGCGAGCTTGCCGGACTTGGCCGGCTTGAGCGCCGCCTCGCGCACATCGAGGCGCAACTCGGCTTTGCGCTGCTGCTCATCCGGCCCGTGGCAACTGAAACAGTTGTCCGACAAAATGGGACGGATCTCCCTGCTGAAGCTAACAGGCTCTTGCGCCTGCGGTGCGGCACCGACCAGCAGCAGGGCGGAGACGAAGGAGATGATGCGCTTCATTTCGGTTGGTAACGTGTGACGCCGAGCTAGCCACCAAGATTGAAACTGGTTTGCTACAAGTGCAGGCCGTTGAGTGCCGATCACTCTGGGACAACTTACCGTGGCCGTCCGGCGCGCAGGGTTTCTGGGCCATCGACACAGCGGGCGGCTTGCGTTCCGACCCTGCCGGCGGTTTGCTTCCTGAAGATGTCCTCAATCCTGCGCCTCGCCTCTGAAGCTTTAAGCTCTGCCAAGGTGACAACTCGCCGGAGGAAGTGGTTCTTTATCCCTCGACTCTTGCTGGGATTGAGCCTGACCCCGTTTTTGCAAGCGGCCGAGACTGAAGGCAACTGGCCGTCCTTTCGGGGAGCCAGTGCCAAGGGAGTGCAGGACGGGCAGGCTTGGCCTGAGCGCTGGGATGCGGAGCGGAGCGAAGGCGTCCGCTTCAAGGTGGAGATTCCGGGCTTAGGCCACTCCAGTCCGGTGATCTGGGGCGAACGGCTGTTTCTCACCACCGCCGTAAGCGCGGCACGCGACACTTCATTCAAGCCCGGCCTCTACGGCTCTGGGGAGGCATCACGCGATCGATCGGAACAGGATTGGCGAATCATCTGCCTCGACCTGCGGAATGGAAAACGGCTTTGGGAAACCTCTGTCACCAAGGGCAACCCCAAGGACAAGCGGCACATCAAGTCGTCCTACGCGAACTCCACTCCCGCCACCGATGGCAAGCATGTGGTGGCGCTGTTTGGTTCCGAAGGGCTGTTCTGCTACACTGTCCAAGGTGAGTTCCTCTGGAAGAAGGACATCGGGCGCATGGACGTCGGGGCCTATGACCTGCCCAGCTACGAGTGGGGCGCAGCCAGTTCGCCCATCATTCATGGAGGCAAGGTCATCGTTCAGTGCGACCAGCAGAAAGGCTCCTTCCTGCTGGCGGCGGACTTGAAGACGGGCAAGACCGTCTGGAAAACATTCCGCGATGAATTGCCATCGTGGGGCACGCCCAATGTGGTCCCCGGGAAGCAGCGCGAGGAGTTGGTGACCAACGGCTCCAACTTCATCCGGGGCTATGACCCCGCGACCGGCGCGGAACTCTGGCGGCTGGGTGGCAGTTCCAAGATCACCGCGCCCACGCCGGTATTTGGCGAGGGGTTGATCATTGTCGCCAGCGGGCGCGCACCCGAGCGACCTATCTTCGCCGTCCGACCCGGCGCAGTCGGCGACATCACGCTGCAAGGCAACGCGACAAGCAACGAGTTCGTGGCGTGGAGCAAGACCCGGCGGGGCGGCTACATGCCCACGCCGCTGATCTACCGCGGCCAACTCTATGTCCTGAACAACGACGGCCTCCTCGGCTGCTACGATCTGAAGACCGGCACCGAGCATTATCAGGAACGCGTGCCGCATCGGTCGTTCGGGTTCAGTGCGTCACCCGTGGCTGCCGATGGAAAAATCTACCTCGCCGGGGAAGACGGCCTCGTGTTCGTGATCCAAGCCGGCCCTCAACTAAAACTCCTCGCCACCAATCCCGTGGGTGAGCCCCTGATGGCAACGCCCGCACTCGCGAACGGCAACCTGTATCTGCGTGGCAATAGGCACTTGTTCGCCGTCGGCAAGTGACGCAGTCTCCCGGCCACGCATGAAACTATCTCGGACGCACTTGCCTCTTGCCTTGTGCCTCACCCTCCTGGTCAGATTGAGCGGGCCGCTCCCCGCTGCGGAGCCGACGGACAAATTGGCAGCCGTCGGCAATGCGGGCGAAGCGTTCGTGTTCAAGACCAGTTGGAAGGGCGAGCGCATCACCTTGCCGCCGGGCTTCGCCCCGGCGATGAAGCTCAAGGGGATTGAGGAGATTCGGTTTGCCCCCGGGATGTTCCAGCCACAGTCCGATTCGTTTTTCTCCTACGCCATCGTGTTCTCGGTCGCGAAAGATCAGGCGCTGTCGCCGGAAGTCATCCAGCGGGAAATCCTCGTTTACTATCAGGGGCTGGCCGAATCCGTCTCGAAGAGCCAGGGTCGGACGGTGGATGCTGGCAAGTTCACTTTCAAGCTGGACCGAGCGAAGCAAGCCACTGGCGCACCGGCGCAACTCCCGCCCACCACGCCCGTCACGCAATACGCGGGCGAGCTGGACTGGGTTGAGCCGTTCGCCACGGGGAAGCCGCAGGTGCTGCACTTCGAGATTCAGGCGTGGAGCGATTCCGCCGCCGCGAGGAATTATCTGTTTGTTTGCACTTCACCCACAGCCCGGACTGAAACCACGGGCATCTGGAGCGAGTTGCGCACAATCCGTCGCACCTTTGAAATCAAGAGTAAGCCGAACCAGTAGTCACTCACCTGAGACTGCGACGACCCTCTGACAACTGACCAATCTATGAACGGAATTTCCCTCGCAGTGTTGCCCCTCCTGATGACCGCGGTCATCCCGCTCTTCGCAGCGGAGAGCGAATGGCCAGCTGACGCCGCGCCCAGGCCCAAGGCCGGGACGTTCGACGACCTCATAATTGACGGACGGCCCGTGGAAGTGTTCCAGCATGGGGTTCGCCCGGAGTGGGGCTACCAGCAGCCGCAGCAGGACACGTTCGTCGTCGTCCACCCCAAGACCGCGCGCAAGAACGTACCGCTCTATGTGGTCTTGCACTCAGCGGGCCACGATGTGATCTCGTGCCTGAAATGCACGCGCACCGTCGGCAACCATGACATCTACCGCTCGCCCGATGACCACTACGCGCTCTACCTCGACTGCCGCGCGAACAAAGGCGACTGGTGGTGGGGCGGCATGCACGTGGGCGACGCGGGCCTGACGCAGCGCAATTCCGGCAGCGAAACTTCCCCTGCGGAAAAGCGCGTGATGGACACCATAAAATGGGTGCTGGCCAAGTATGCGAACGACCCGAATCGCGTGTATCTCTGCGGCAACTCCATGGGCGGTAGCGGCACGCTCGGCATCGGCCTGCGTCACGGAGATGTTTTCGCCGCGATCAAGGCGAACGTCCCCGCCGGCATCGAGCACGCATCGCATCGCATGGGCTTCCCGCCCCAGTCCCTCCCGGCGACGCTTAAGCTCCCCGATCCGCCAGTGGCCATTGATTACTCCGCGCAGAATGACAGTTGGTCCAACGGACACGACCGTTTCGTGAAGGCGATGAACGACCGAAAGTATGCGCTCTATTTTTACTGGGGGCCCTTCGGCCACGCCAACAATCATGCCGCGATCGAGAAGGTCAACGACTTGATCAACACCTTCGACTGGCTGAGTGTGAAAAAGAACGAGGCCTACCCGGTGTTCGCCAACGCATCCTGCAACGGCAACCTTCCCTGGCCCGACGATCTCAAGGGCAAGTCCGTTGGCCAGATCAACGCCTTCTTCCGGTGGAAGAACCTCACAGATACCAAGGGCCGCTTGGAGATGTCGCTGTTCTTGGCCATGCCCGCAACGACGAAGACGACGTTTGAAATCCCCAAGGAGGCGAGTGCCGACGTGTCCCTGCGCCGGATTCAGAACACGCACTTTGGCCCCGGTGAGACTTTCAAGTGGACTTACGGCACCGCGCGCGGCGAAGGCAAAGCTGATGCCAGTGGACTGGTTACGATCCCCGGGCTGAAGATTACTTCGGCCCCAAGCACTTTGACGGTCGTCCGGTAACGCTCGCTCCTCTAACACTATGAAACACACCATTCCTCTTTGCGCTCTTCTCGTCGGTTTCGCGCTGCTCGCCTCCGCCTACGCGCAAAACAAACCTGCGTCCCTTCCAGAGCTGCCAGAAGTCCTCAAGTCCGCCAACGCGGCGCTCGCAGACCGCAAGCCCGTAGGCCTCACCTTGAGCGTGGATTCCAAGACGCCACTGAGCGCCGCGCAGTGGGATGCCATTGCCACGCTCCGCGCGCGGGCCTTCAGCTTCGGCGGCTCGTCGCTGGATGATGCCGGCATGGCGCGGCTCGTGGCGCTAAACCCGGAGATGGTGACTGTGAACGGCTCCCTGGTCACGGGTGCCGGGGCTGCCAAGTTCGGCGAGATGAAGTCGTTGAAGGCCCTGCACACGCTGCACATCACCAAGCCAACGCCCGAGGCCAAGGCCGCGCTTGGAGCGCATCCCACGCTCGAAGTGTTTTCGAGTGACGGCGCGTTCTGCATCGAAGCCGTCACTGCTCCAAAACTCCAGCGCGTGGACTTGAAGCACGGTGCCGCCAGCGACCAGTTCGTCGCACTGCTGAAGAACCATCCCTCGCTGGAATCCGTGCGCCTCTGGGCGAAGGGTTACGCCACGCTCAGTGATGCCGCCATCGCTTCGCTCGTGACCATTCCCAAGTTGAACAAGCTCTCGCTGGAGTTTTCTGTCTTCACCTATGCGGGTGGGTTGAACCGTCTTAAAGAGATTCCCGGTCTTGCCACCCTTGACCTGAAGGACGTCGCCCTCTCCCCCGAAGACCTCGCCAAGCTCAAGGCGGACCTGCCCAAGGTGAAGCTCACCTTCACTCCGATGACTCCGGAATACCGTGCTCAGTGGGATGCATGGGCCACGAAGAAGAAATAGATCCGGATTTCTGATGCCCCACTCCAGATCTAGACTAATCAGGAAGGAGATGGCCGCTGGCAGTGTGGAGTTCCTCATTTCACCCCCGGCGATTTCGCCCGCGCTCCCTGGTCCCGCTGACAGGCAGCCGCCATCGCGCCTCGGTGCGACCCAGCGTATGGCGCTGGATTGCCCCTATTCCCTGAGGCGGCTAGCGTTTGATCAACCGCCGCAGCCGCCCAAACTCACGCCTCACCTCATGAAATTCCTCAGCACCTTGCTGCTCGTCACCACCCTGCATCACTCCGCGCCCGCGCAGTTCCACTTGCTCGACGCGTTGAAGGCCAAAGCTGGCGGGACCAACGCGCTGCCGTCACTCGCCACCCTCACCGAAGACCAAACCGCCAAGGCGCTTAAGGAGGCACTAGCTCAGGGCGCGGAAAGCGCGGTGAAACGACTCGGCACCAATGGCGGCTTCCTGACAAACCTCAACGTTAAGATTCCGATGCCGGCGAGCTTGCAGAAAGTGGAGCAGACGCTGCGCAAGCTAAAGCAAGGCGCGCTCGCCGACGAGTTTATCTCCACGCTGAACCGGGCCGCCGAGCAAGCCGTGCCGGCGGCGGCTCCGGTCTTCGCTGAGTCCATCCGGCAACTGACCGTCGCGGATGCAAAGGCAATCCTCACCGGCCCCAAGGATGCCGCAACGCAATACTTCCGCCGCACCAGCACGAACGCGCTGCACGCCCAGTTCCTGCCTGTCGTGAAGCAGGCCACGGACGCCGCCGGGGTCACGGCGGCCTACAAGGCCATGCTCGCCCAAGCGGGTCCGGCCGCCAGTCTGGCCCAGACCTTCGGCGGTGCGTTCGGCAAGTCGCTCGGTCTCGACGCAGGTCCCTTGGACTTGGACAGCTATGTCACGGGCAAGGCGATCGACGGCCTGTTCAAGCTGGTGGCGCAGGAGGAGCAGCGCATCCGCGAAAACCCGGCGGCTCGCACGACCGACCTGCTCAAGCAGGTCTTTGGCGCGGTCAAGAAGCAGTGAGGCTCTGCGTTTGATTTGTCTGCACAGGTGAGCGGAATTTAGGTCCTAAGCGCAAAGCTCTGTGGGCACGTTCGGTGACCATGGTGCTCGGGAGCTTCTCGTCCTTGGCGTCGGCAATGTGGGACAAATACTCCGCGAAATTGTCTTTGAATTTGAGGGCATCATGCGGGGCCGGAGGGTCAGGTTCTCCCGCTGGGTGAGCAGCCGACGCAGGGGGCCTAGGTCTCAGCCACCGCGGTGGCAGCTTCCGATGGGACGCGGCAGACCTGGGAGGCCCCGGTGTGGGGATCGGCAATGGCACCCGGGCGTAGAGGCACCCGTTGAGCACCCAGAGCCCGCGCACAGGACGCTTGCGTGCGTCGCGGACTTTTGGGTAGCCTACGGCTCGATGCAGTTGCTTACCCAAATCAGGGTCAGCCGGACTGCCGGGGTTTCCCGGCGTTTCATCGGGTTGCATGGCGTTACAGTGGCACAACATGTGGCACAACGTCAGATGACCCGGCCTGAATTTGCGTAAGTAATTGGTAATCAATTGGGCCGTCGTGGCGGAATTGGCAGACGCGCTAGACTCAAAATCTGGTTCTCTTACGAGAGTGTGGGTTCGACCCCCTCCGACGGCACCACTAAAATAAGGGGTTTTTGTGCAGGGCTTGACTTGTTGCGACAGTGTTGCGACAAAATAGCGCATGAAAACGCACAAGCCCACCCCTGCCAAGGCTGGCAACCGTTTCCCCATCGTCATCCGCAACGGGGATGTGGAGGCCAAAATTTACCGCACTCCGACCACCACCCGAGGGGTAGAATATGACACCTTCACCTTGTGCTGGCATCTGGACGGCCGGAAGCGCCGTCGGTTCTCCGACCTTGACGCCGCGAGAAGGGAAGGGGAGCGCATCGTCCGCGAAAAAGGCATCGGGCAAATTGCCGTGTCCGCCCTCTCCGCTGCCGAGCGCCTTGCGCTTGAAGGTGCGTTGGCGGAGTTGGCGAAAGTGGACGGCCCCGACCAGGCCACCGTTGCCAAGCTCACGGAGATCGTCCGCGATTACGCCGCCGCCCGCGCGGCCCTGCCCAAGAGCGCAACCTTGGCGGAAGCGGCTAAAGACTTCGCCAAGCGTCACCCTGACAACGTGCCGCACAAGACCGTTGCGGAAGTAGCTGCCGAATTCGTGGCAGACCGCGCCTCCGCTGGTTGCTCTGAAATTCACCTTCGCGACCTGCGGATTCGTTTGTGCCAGCAATTTGCCACTGCCTTCGCTGTGCGGATGGCTTCCTTGTCCGGCCCCGTGGTGCAGAGCTACATCTACGGGCTGCAAAACACGCGCACCCGCAAGCCGGCCACGAACCGCACGAAAGAGAATATGCTCCGCTCCGTCGTGAGCCTCGCCAACTTCGCGCGGCGCATGAAATATATTTCGGCGGACCTCGCGCTTGAACTGTCCGAAATCCCTACGCCGAAAAAGCAGCCTTCGCCCATCGGCATTTACACGCCGGGAGAGATTGCGGCCATGCTCGCTGCCGCCGACAAGGACACTTTGCCGGCCATCGCCATCGGGGCATTCTGCGGACTGCGCGTGTCGGAAGTCTCGCGCCTCGACTGGCGGGACGTGCGCCTTGCCGAGCGCGTCCTGATTGTGCAGGCAGGCAACGCGAAGACGGCGGCTCGCCGCGTCGTTCCGATTGGCGACAATCTCGCCGCGTGGCTCGCCCCGCACGTCCGCCCGTTTGGTCCGGTCAACCCGAGCGACGAAGACGGGGCCGACGTGGGCAATGCGCTGGGCAACCGACTGGAGCGCGTCGCCCGCCGCGCGAAAGTCAAATGGGTGCGCAACGGCCTGCGGCATTCCTTCATCTCCTACCGCGTCGCAACTCTCAAGGACGTGCCTGCCGTCGCACTGGAATGCGGGAACAGTCCCGCCGTGATCTTCTCCAATTACCGGGCACTGGCGACGGAAGCGGAAGGCCGTGCATGGTTCGCCGTGAAGCCGGAGGGCGAGGCTGCGAACGTGGTTTCGATGGCTTCCGCAGTCGCTTAGGCAAGCCCGTCGAAATCAATCTCCGAAAATATCCTTGGTGCGTGATTGCCCTGTAAATAGGGGCTTTCTCGCGCTTTCCGTCTGCCATGGTGCGTTACCAGATCAATATCGGGCCAGTCAGCAGAATGCCATCGCATCTGCAAAAACCCGAATCCCCGACGGGCAACTTCAAGTTTGGGGACAAACAGGACGTGGCGGCCATGCTCGGGTTGTGCCGCCGCTCGGTTGACAATCTTTTGGAGCGCGGCCTTCCGCATCTGAAGCTTGGCCGGAGGCGCATCCGCTTTGACCTTGAGGAAGTCCGCCTGTGGGCAAAGCGCGAATTCGGGACGGCCCGCACGGGGAAGGTGGGGGTGCAATGAAACTCTCCGGCAGCACGCTTCGGCTTATCTCCAAAATCCTCGCGCGTGGCTGGCAACCCGGCGACCGGGTGCGCGATTTCCTGCCCAGCCGAAAGCGCCGTTTGGGGGCGGCTCGCCGTGAATGAGCCAACATTCCACCGGGGCTACTTTGTGGCGTGGCGCACGGATGACTTCCTCGAATTGCTCCGCGCGAAGCCGAACGCATTCCGATTGCTCGCGCTCATCGCCTACCGGGCACGCTGGCGAGACGGCTACAGCGGCGATGGGTTAGCGCGTGGTGAAGCCCGGCTTGGCCGCTTCGACGTGCAACGTGAGCTTGGGCTGACACCCAAGGAATACCGCTTGGCCTGCGATGCACTTGAGGAGGGCAAATTTGTGGCCCTCCAAAGGACACACCACGGAACCGTTGCGCGCATCGTGGATTCAAGGGTTTTCTCACCGTTCGCACCAGACGAGGGCACACCAAAGGGCACGGGAAAGGGCACACCGAGGGCACACGAAGGGCACACCGAGGGCCACAAAGAAGAAGGGGAGAATAGACAGAAGGAAAAGAATCAGGGCGGTTTTGAAATTCCTCTCCTGCTTAACACCGAAGCCTTCCGCGAAGCGTGGGCAACGTGGTGCCAGCATCTACGCGAAAAACGCAAACCGCTCGCCGCCACGGCGGCCAAGCTGCAACTCGACAAGTTAGCCGCAATGGGCGAGTCGCGAGCCATTGCCGCGCTGCAACACAGCACGGCTAGCAATTACACCGGGGTTTTCGAGCCGAAAGTCAACGGAGGCAGCACAAGGCCTAAAGGCAGCGCGCCCGATCACACAAAAAGTTTTTTTGAGGGAACCGGACTATGATTACCGCCGACCAACCCATCTACCAAACCCGCCCGTGTGCGGAATGCAAGACGCCCTTCGACGCCCCAGGCGCTTTCGTCTGCGAGCGCTTCATCGCATGGCAGCATTTTTGCACGACGTGCCTGCCTGCGGTGCGTGAGAATCAGGAGCGCGAGCGCGCGGACCTCGCCCGACGGCAGCGCGAGGGCAAGTGGCTCGAAATCTGCCCGGCTGAATTCGTCACCATTGACCGCCGTTTGCTCCCTGACCCCAGCCTGTTTGACCGCGTTCAGGCTTGGAGCTACAGCCCGCGCGGAATGGTCGTGGCAGGGGAAACAGGCATGGCCAAGACAAGGTCCTGCTGGGCTTTGCTACACCGCGAATTCATGGCCGGGCGCTCGGTGCGCGCTCTCAATGCCTACGACCTAGCCCGTTGGCCGGCGATGGTAATGAGCGAGCCCGCCCGTGCCGACGCCCTGCTTAAGCGCATCGTCTCTGCTGATATTTTCTACGCTGACGACCCTTTCAAAAGCAGGCTGTCGGCCACTGTCGAGGAATTGCTGTTTGTCGCACTGGACGAACGGACAAGTCGCAAACTGCCGTGCTTTTTTTCTTTCAACGATTCCGCCGCAACGATTTTGGAGCGGCTGTCAACCGACCGCGCCAAGGCTTTCCTCCGTCGCATTCGCGATTTTGCCGACGTGGTGAAGCCGACGCCGGCCACTGCGAAATGACATCGACTTTTCCAAGCTCGCCTACCAATGCGAATCCCCGTCGCGCTCATTCTCGTCACGGGCTTGGAAAACATTTCCCCTCGCGGTTTGTGCCGGCCACAAAGCCGGGCTGCGAGGGGGTAGTCAGTAATAAAAGATCAAACCTATGTTCCGAACCATGTTCATCCAGCCCGGCCAAACGCGCTTCGCGAGGCCGCAACTCGGCCACTTCATTCGCCTAGACGGCTCGCCGTCCGCAGTTCAGGCCGTAGCCGCCGCACTCGACAAGGCCGCTTTGCCACCCGGCCCGGCTGAACCTCGCCGCGAGCGATGGCAGGATTTCACGATCGGCAAGTCTGTGACCTTGATTGAAACCGAGTCGAAGGTCTGGCCCGTTT